>NZ_BCPO01000028.1:0-23845 GCF_016586105.1 Burkholderia sp. E168m15 | reverse complement strand
CGGCTTCAGCGGCGCGGCCGTCGCAGCGCCATCACCGACGGCGCCTGCCGCACCGGGCGCACCCGGCTCGGATGCGGCCGTGACGGGCGATGCGCCGTCATCGGCGACGTTTTGCGCGGCGGCCTGCGGGGCCGGCGCATCGGGTGTTTTCGCCGGATCGGGACGGGGGAATCGGAAGAAGCGGAAGAGGTGCCGGGCAGACCGGCCGAAGAAGGCGTGTTTTCGCTCATGACGATGGTCTGGTGCGTCGCTCGCGCGTAAGGATAGACGAGGATTCATTATGCTTCAGTGCACGATCGCGCGGCAAACCTGCAACATCCTGTCGATATTGTTGCAAGTCGATGGCAAGTCGCGCCGAAGAGCGGCTGCCTCACGCACCGGCGCTGCCCGTTTGACGTCAACCTCGCTGGACATCAGTGATATATCACAATAATATCCAGGGATCGCCCCCACGCTTCCCGAGCATCCGCGCCATGATGGCGCCCCTTCCGACCCCGATGCCGCAATCGCCATGAGCACCCTGACCGACGTCACCCGCGCCCGCCCCGCCGCGTCGCCGGCCAGCCTCGCCGATCGCGCGTACGCGCTGATCCAGCGGGACATCATCACGATGCGCCTGAAGCCGGGCGCCGCGCTCAACGAAGCCGACCTCGTTGCACGCACCGGAATCGGCCGCACGCCGGTGCACCAGGCCGTGCATCGGCTCGTGCTCGAAGGGCTGCTGTCCGTGATACCGCGCAAGGGCTTGATGGTGCAGCCGCTCTCGCTCGACGACATCGTCGCGGTGATCGACGTGCGGCGCATCAACGAAGCGCACTGCGCCGAACTCGCCGCGCGCCATGCAACGCCCGACGATCTCGCGCGCCTGGCCGCGCTGCTCGACGATGGGCAGGCCTGCGTCGACACGCACGACGTCGAGGGCATGATGGAGCTCGACCGCGCGTTTCATCAGACGATCGCCGCGGCCGCGCGCAATGCGGTGCTCGCCGACATCCTGCGCGCGCTGCATGAGCGCTCGCTGCGCTTCTGGTTCGTCACGCTGTCCGAACCGCACCATCTCGCCGACGTCCAGCACGAGCATCGCGCGCTGTTCGACCGGCTGTCCGCCCGCGACGCCGCCGGCGCGCGCGCGGCCGTCGAAGGCCATATCGATTCGTTCCGCTCCACGCTTCTTCAACATCTTCGCCCCTGAGCCGCCATGACCACTTTCACGCCGTTCCCCCCGCTCGCCCAGCTCGCCGCCGACCTCGCCGCCGGCCGGACCACGAGCCGCGCGCTCGTCGACACCGCGCTCGACCGGATCGCCGATCCGTCGGGACAGGGCGCCGTCGTCTTCACCGAAGTCGATGCGGACAATGCCCGCGCGGCCGCCGACGCACACGACCGGCTGCGCGCCGCGGGCACCGTGCTGTCGCCGCTCGCGGGCATTCCGGTGTCGGTCAAGGACCTGTTCGACGTCGCGGGCCAGGTCACGCGCGCGGGGTCGCGCGTGCTCGACGGCGCGCCGGCCGCGCGCACCGATGCGGTCGCGGTCGCGCGGCTCAAGCGGGCGGGCGCGGTGCTGGTCGGCCGCACCAACATGAGCGAGTTCGCGTTCTCCGGGCTCGGGCTGAATCCGCACTTCGGCAACCCGCGCTCGCCGTACCACCGCGACGTGCCGGGCGACGCGCGGATTTCGGGCGGCTCGTCGTCGGGGGCGGCCGCGTCGGTCGCCGACGGGATGGCCGCCGTCGCGCTCGGCACCGACACCGGCGGCTCGATCCGCATTCCGGCCGCGCTGTGCGGGCTGACGGGCTTCAAGCCGACCGCGAGCCGAATTCCGACGCAAGGCGGCGTACCGCTGTCGACGACGCTCGACTCGTTCGGCCCGATCGGCCTGACGGTCGCGTGCTGCGCACTGGTCGACCGGATGCTGGCGGGGCTCGAGCCGCACGTGCCGGCCGCCCGGCCGCTCGAAGGCGTACGGCTCGGCGTGCTGACGAACTACGTGACGGACGGCGTCGATGCCGACGTCGCGGCCGCGCTCGACACCGCGCTCAAGCATCTCGAAGCCGCCGGCGCGATCGTCACCGAAGTGCGCTTCCCCGCGCTCGACCGGCTGCCGGAGATCAACCGTTTCGGCTTCTCGCCGATCGAGGCGTACGCGTGGCATCGTCCGCTGCTCGCCACGCATCGCGACCAGTACGACCCGCGCGTGCTGACGCGCATCCTGAAGGGCGAACCGGCGAGCGCGGCCGACTATCTCGATCTGCTCGCCGCACGCGCCGCGATGCTCGACGAAGCCGCGCACACGGTCTGGTCGCGCTTCGATGCGCTCGTCGCGCCGACGGTGCCGGTCGTGCCGCCGCGCATCGCCGAACTCGAAACGGACGACGACGCGTTCACGCGCACCAACGCGCTGATCCTGCGCAACCCGAGCGCGTTCAACTTCCTCGATGCGTGCGGGCTGTCGCTGCCGTGCCATCCGCGCGACGCGGCGCCGGTCGGCCTGATGCTCGCGGCGGCGCCGCATCGCGACGACGCGCTGCTCGCGATCGGCCAGTCGGTCGAGGCCGTGCTGAACACGATCCGCTGACCGCGCGAGCCGATGGCAAGCCGGATCGGCGGCGGGCCGCGCCCGCGTGCGGCAGGGTGCCGCACGCGCGCTGTCAGTTTCGTGCCAGACCGTTCGCGCTAAAATCGCGCGATTGTTTTCCGGACCGACCGACGAGGAACCCCGCCGACATGAACGACTACACGCTTGCACTACGCCGCGAACGCCGCCTGCTGATGCTGCTCGGATGGGTGTGCATCGCCCTGCTGGCCGGTGCGCTGTATCTGCAGTACGTGAAGAACGAAGACCCGTGCCCGCTGTGCATCATCCAGCGCTACTTCTTCTGCGCGATCGGGATCTTCGCGTTCCTGGCCGCCGGTATCCGCAACTGGCGCGGCGTCTGGGTGCTCGAACTGCTGATCGCGATCGCCGCGGCCGGCGGTGTCGGCACGGCCGCACGGCACCTGTCGATCCAGATGAATCCGGGCTTCAGCTGCGGCTTCGACACGCTGCAGCCGATCGTCGACAGCCTGCCGCCCGCGCAGTGGTTCCCCGGCATGTTCAAGGTCGCCGGGCTGTGCGAGACCGTCTACCCGCCGATTTTCGGCATCCTGCTGCCCGGCTGGGCGCTGATCGGCTTCGCCGTGATCCTGGTCGCGGTCGTCGCGAGCCTCTGGCGTCATCGCCGCAAGCTGGCGAGCTGATCGGCCAGCCGCGTTGCCGGCCGCAAAACCGGCGGCGCGGCTCGACCGCACGGGCCACGCGCCGCCGGCGAGCGAATCGTCACGCGGCTCCGGCCAACGCCTGCGCCGGCCCTGGCCGGTCGCCGCACGTAAACACCTACCCTGCCGCCACCCGGATTTCCGGGCCCGCGCGCATCGCGCGATCGCCGTGCTCCCGCCCCGTCACGCGTACGTTTGGGCCCGATGTGCATGCATCGGTCCCCCGATCCCGCGCGGCCGGCCTATGATCGACATGATCGCCGCCTGATAGCCCGGATCACCGCCCGGCCATGTTCCCGCCGCGTGGCGGTGCTATCTTCGGGACTGGATGGCGATCTACGTGCGCGTGGCGAGGCGGTTTCACCGCTCCCTGCGTAACGCGCGCCCGATCCGCAATGTCGACTGGATTCATCATGACAACGCAAACCATCCGCATCCGTCACCCTCATGGCGTCCGCGCGTCCGGCGGCGCCGTTCGCGCACGCCGTCAGTCCGCGGCCGCCGCATGGCCTCGGCCGTGCAGCCGGCCGGCCCGGCTCCCGTCCGTCCTCGTTGCCGCCGCGCCCGCCAGCGCGCGCCGCGTGTCGTGCCGCGTCGTCCCGAACGGAGCGTGCTGATGGAAGCCTGGCTCGGCGATCTGCAGCAACTGCTCGCGCACGGCGAAGCGGCCGTGCTCGTGACGGTCGCGCACACCGACGGCTCCGCGCCGCGCGAAGCCGGCACCAAGATGCTCGTCACGCGCGACACGGCCCGCCATACGATCGGCGGCGGTCATCTGGAGTGGAAGGCGATCGAGATCGCGCGGCATCTGCTGAAGGACGGCGCGCACGTGCCGCACGCACGCCGGCTCGAGCGGCTCGCGCTCGGCCCGAGCCTCGGCCAGTGCTGCGGCGGCGCCGTGGTGCTCGCGTTCGAGCGGCTCGACGTCGGCGACCTCGGCTGGATCATGTCGCTCGCGAAGCGCGTGGCGGCCGGCGCCGCGACCGTGCGTAGCGTATCATTCGGCCCCTCGCCGGGCGCGCCGCTGTTGAGCGAGCCCGAATCGGAAGCCGCACGCGCCGACTGCCTGCTGTGGGAAACCGGCGGCGTATCGCTGATGACCGAAACGATCGCGCCGTATGCGTTCCCCGTCGTGCTGTTCGGCGCGGGGCACATCGGCACCGCGCTCGTGAAGGTGCTGGCGACGCTGCCGTGCCACGTGCGCTGGATCGACGGGCCCGATGCGGTGTTCCCGCCGGCCGACGCGCTCGCCGGCATCGGCAACCTCGCGATCGACGCGGCCGCCTCCCCGGCGGACGCGGTCGACGCGGCGCCGCCGCAGTCCTACTTCGTCGTGATGACGCATGACCACGCACTCGATTTCGTGCTGGCCGAGCGCATCCTGCGACGCGGCGACTATGCCTACTTCGGGATGACCGGCTCGCGCACGAAACGCGTGCAGTTCGATCATCGCCTCGCCGCGATCGGCATCGACCCGGCCCAGGTCGCGCGGATGCGCTGCCCGATCGGTGTCGAAGGCATCATCGACAAGGCGCCCGAAGTGATCGCGATCTCGGTGGCCGCGCAGTTGCTGCAGGCCGTCGAGGCGAATGCGTCCGCGCAGGCTTCCCCCACTTACTGACCGACCAAGAACGACGCCATGACCCCGACATTCAAGGACAAGATTGCCCGTGCGCCGAAAGCGGAGCTGCACATCCATATCGAAGGCTCGCTCGAGCCCGAGCTGATCTTCGCGCTCGCGCAGCGCAACGGCGTGAAGCTCGCGTACGACTCGATCGACGCGCTGCGCGCCGCGTACGCGTTCACCGACCTGCAATCGTTCCTCGACATCTACTACGCCGGCGCGAGCGTGCTGCTCACCGAGCAGGATTTCTACGACATGACGGCCGCGTACTGCGAGCGCGCGCTCGCCGACAACGTCGTCCACACCGAACTGTTCTTCGACCCGCAGACGCACACCGAGCGCGGCGTGCCGATCGAGACGGTCGTCGCGGGCATCGAGCGCGCACTCGCCGATGCCGAAGCGCGCGGGCTGTCGAGCAAGCTGATTCTGTGTTTCCTGCGCCACCTGTCCGAAGAAGACGCGCTCGCGACGTTCGAATCCGCGTTGCCGCTGTTCGAACGCTATCGTCATCGCCTGATCGGCGTGGGGCTCGATTCGTCCGAGCTCGGCCATCCGCCGACGAAGTTCGCACGCGTGTTCGAAAAGGCGCGCGCACTCGGGCTGAAGCTCGTCGCGCACGCGGGCGAGGAAGGCCCGCCCGCCTACATCTACGAAGCGCTCGACGTGCTGAAGGTCGACCGGATCGACCACGGCGTGCGCAGCATCGAGGATGCGGCGCTCGTCGAGCGTCTCGCGAAAACGCGCACGGCGCTCACCGTGTGCCCGCTGTCGAACCTGAAGCTGTGCGTGTTCGACGACATGGCGAAGCACACGCTGAAGGCGCTGCTCGATCGCGGCGTGGCGGTGACGATCAACTCCGACGATCCGGCCTATTTCGGCGGCTACGTCAATGAAAACTACTTCGCGACGGCCGAAGGGCTGCAACTCACGGATGCCGAAGTCCATGCGGTGATCCGCAACGGCTTCGAGGCGTCGTTCATCGAACCGGCGCAGCGCGACGCACTGTACGCGCGCCTCGACGCGTACTGGCAGGCCGCGTGACGGCCCGCATCGAGGCACGCTAGACAGATGAAACGCGGCAACCGCATCCGCTTCGCGATTCCCCGTTCGGCCTTGTGCCGGGCCGGGCGCCTGCGTGCATGCAGAGCGATGACGCAGCCCGTCGTCGCCCGCACGCACCGGCCGTCGCGGCTTGCCGTGCCGTTCGCCGTCGTACCGGACGCGGGCATACCGGCTGCGGGCGCAACGGTTGCAGGCGCAACGGCTACGAGGTATGCGGACAACCACTCGCTGACGGCTTCGGCCGCCACGCTCGCCCGCGCCATCGCCTCCGGCCGTGCCGCACATCACGTGCGGCCGCCGCTCGCGAAGCACCGTCCCGCCCCCGTGCGGCATCGATCGCTTTCTTCTGTTCGCCTTACCTTGATGCAGGACCCTTCGTCATGACGCAAACCGCTTTCCGTTCCCAGCTGCTGACCTTCAACGGCGACCCGGCGCAATCGAGCCAGGCCGCGAACTACGAGACCGACGGGCTCCTGATCGTCGACGACGGCAAGGTCGTCGCGGCCGGCCCGTATGCGCCGCTCGCCGCGACCCTTGCGCGCGACGCGGTGGTCCACGACCTGCGCGACAAGCTGATCGTGCCCGGCTTCATCGACACGCACATCCACTATCCGCAGACGGACATGATCGCGTCGCCGGCGCCCGGCCTGTTGCCGTGGCTCGACAAGTACACGTTCCCGACCGAGCGCCAGTTCGGCGACCCCGAGCATGCGCGCGAAGTCGCCGACTTCTTCATCGACGAACTGCTCGCGTGCGGCACGACGAGCGCACTCGTCTACTGCACGGTGCACAAGCAGTCGGCCGATGCGCTGTTCGCCGCGAGCGACGCGCGCGATCTGCGGATGATCGCGGGCAAGGTGCTGATGGATCGCAACTGCCCCGAATTCCTGCGCGACACCGCGCAGTCGGGCTATGACGACAGCGCCGAGCTGATCGACCGCTGGCACGGCAAGGGCCGCCAGATGTACGCGCTCACGCCGCGCTTCGCGCCGACGTCGACCGAGGCGCAGCTGGAAGCGTGCGGCGAACTCGCGCGCCGCCATCCGGACGTGTTCGTGCAGAGCCACGTCGCGGAAAACGTCGACGAGGTGAAATGGGTGGCCGAGCTGTTCCCCGGCCATCGCAGCTATCTCGACATCTACGACCGCTACGGGCTGCTGCGTCCGCGCGCGGTGTACGGTCACTGCATCCATCTCGACGACGAGGATCGCCGCCGGATGGCCGAGACACGCACCGTCGTCGCGCACTGCCCGACATCCAACTTCTTCCTCGGCAGCGGCCTGTTCGACTTCGACAAGGCCGGCGAACATGACGTGCCGGTCACGCTCGCGACCGACGTCGGCGGCGGCACGTCGTTCTCGATGCTGCAGACGATGAACGAGGCGCACAAGGTCGCGCGGCTGTCGGGCCATCACCTGACCGCCACGCGGATGTTCTGGCTCGCGACGGCCGGCGCCGCGCAGGCGCTCGATCTCGCCGACACGGTCGGCACGCTCAAGCCGCGCACCGAAGCCGACTTCGTCGTGCTCGATCCGCAGGCGACGCCGCTGCTCGCGCGCCGCACGAAGCGCGCGGAGTCGCTCGAGGAACTGCTGTTCGCGTTCGCGCTGCTCGGCGACGACCGCGCGGTGTACCGCACCTATGCAGCCGGCGAACTCGTGCACGAGCGCGGCGCCGCGCGCCGCCCGGCCGCCGCGTAACGTCCGCGGGCTGCCTGCGGGCCGTCCGGCATGCGCGGCCGCCTGGCCGTCGTGCATGCCGGTAATCGAAATCCTCCGGTGCGCGGCACGGCGGCCTGGCCGCTTTCCGGCGTGCAACGGGCCATGCTAGAATTCGCCCCTCATTGGGGAGTAGCCGCTCCGCTCGATGTCCCGCGCCCCGGCGCGCATCGTGACGGAGGCGTCCGTCAACAGACTTGGCCGTTCGGCCATGGCGGACGCAGCCACGTTGGCCTGGCGAGACCGATGGTTCACTGCGCGCCGCATCAGGGCCCGGCGCGCGGCGAATCGTCGCTCGCACGCACAACAACGGCCCGTGGAACCCCATTCGTGTCCCAAGCCTTCCTGATCTCCACCGGCGCCGTCGCCCTCGCTGAAATCGGCGACAAGACCCAACTGCTTTCCCTCGTTCTGGCCGCGCGCTATCGCAAGCCGGTGCCGATCATTCTGGGCGTGCTCGTCGCGACGCTCGTCAACCACGGTTTCGCCGGCGCGCTCGGCGAATGGCTGGGCGTGCTCGTGACGCCGTCGATCATGCGCTGGGCGCTCGCGTTCTCGTTCATCGCGATGGGGCTGTGGATTCTCGTACCGGACAAGCTCGACGAGGACGAAGCCAATGCGACCCGCTCGCGGCTCGGCGTGTTCGGCGCGACGCTGGTGGCGTTCTTCCTCGCGGAAATGGGCGACAAGACGCAGATCGCGACCGTCGCGCTGGCCGCACGCTTCCAGGATTACATCGGCGTGGTGGCCGGCACCACGTTCGGGATGATGCTCGCGAACGTGCCGGCGATCCTGCTCGGCGACCGTTTCGCGCACCGTCTGCCGACGAAGCTCGTACACGGGATCGCGGCCGTGCTGTTCGTCGTGCTCGGCGCGCTGGCGCTGTTGGGTGTCGGGGTCTGACAGACAGGAAGGTGGCTGGCGCGGCCGGACGGCCGCGCCGAGTTGGCCGTCGCGCTACTTCGCGACGGCCGCGCCCGAGGCGGGCGCCGCCGGCACCGCGCGCTCGTTGGCGGCCGGCGCCGCCGGCCCGCCGCGCTTGTCGACCGGCAGCCGGACCGTGCGGACCGCGCCGTTCGACAACGGGAAATCGGCGAGCGCGCTGCGCGCGAGGAACGGCATCGCGTACAGCAGCGTGCCGTTGTCGCCGGTCGTACGCGCCGACACGTTGTAGACCTCCTTGCCCGTCGCGCGCTCGGTGATGCGGATGCCCAGCGTGTAGTCGAACACCTGGTAGGTCTGCGCGACATAGCCGGCCGGCATCGGCCCCCAGGGGCCCCACGGACCCCAGGGACTCCATGGCCCGCCCCGCCAGTACGGCCCGGGGCCCATGAACCACGGGTCATAGTAGACCGGCTGCGGCACCGTCACGAGATCGCTGCCGACCGCATAGGTCAGCCCGACGAGATAGCGTGCCTGCGACTGCGGCACCTGTCGGAACGCATACGCGGACAACTCGTTCGCAACGATCGGCTCGTAGGTCGACTGTTCGATGCTGTTCTTCTGCGCGTCCGTGCGCGTGAACGCATAGGTGCGGGTCGCGTCACTGCCGCTCCAGTCGGAGAAGGCCGTGACCCGGGTGGTCACGTAGCTGGTGCAGCCGGTCAGCAGCGCGACGCACAGCGCCGCCGCCCAGCCCGCACCGCGAAAAATCCATTCGCGTTTCATGTTGATCCTCGTCGATCCGTCACCCGTTCGTCGCACCGCGCGAAGCACAACGGGATGCCGATAATACGCGGACTCCCGGAAGCGGTAAAAAGTTCGCCCGGCACGCAGCCGCAAGCCTTTGTACAATGGCCCGGTTCGCCTGGCCCGCGCGACGGGCCCGTCCCCCACTCCACCGATCTCGACGACCATGTCCGACAACGCCTCCTCCACCGTGATCCGCCGCGCCGACTACACGCCGCCGGCCTTCCTCATCGATTCCGTCGCACTCGAATTCGATCTCGCGCCGGCCCGCACGATCGTCAGGAATACGATGCGCGTGCGCCGCAATCCGGATGCCGCGCCCGCGCCGCATCTGGAGCTGATGGGCGAGGCGCTCGAATTCCTCGGCGCGCGGCTGGACGGCGCGCCGCACGGCGCGGTGCGCGCGCACGAGCACGGGCTGACGGTCGAGAACGTGCCCGACGCTTTCGAGCTGACGCTCGAAAGCGCGTGCGCCCCCGACCAGAATACGACGCTGTCGGGCCTGTACGTGTCGAGCGGCAACTTCTTCACGCAGTGCGAAGCCGAAGGCTTTCGCCGCATCACCTACTTCCTCGACCGCCCCGACGTGATGGCGTCGTACACGGTCACGCTGCGCGCCGACAAGGCCGCGTACCCGGTGCTGCTGTCGAACGGCAACCTCGTCGATTCGGGCGACCTGCCCGACGGCCGCCACTTCGCGAAATGGGAAGACCCGTTTCGCAAGCCGAGCTACCTGTTCGCGCTGGTCGCGGGCAAGCTCGTCGCGATCGAGGAAACGATCACGACCGGCTCCGGCAAGGAAAAGCTGCTGCAGGTGTGGGTCGAACCGGCCGATCTGGACAAGACGCGTCACGCGATGGATTCGCTGATCCACTCGATCCGCTGGGACGAAAAGCGCTTCGGCCTCGAGCTCGATCTCGACCGCTTCATGATCGTCGCGGTCGGCGACTTCAACATGGGCGCGATGGAGAACAAGGGGCTCAACATCTTCAACACGAAGTACGTGCTGGCGAACCCCGAGACCGCGACCGACACCGATTTCGCGAACATCGAGTCGGTGGTCGGCCACGAGTACTTCCACAACTGGACCGGCAACCGCGTGACCTGCCGCGACTGGTTCCAGTTGAGCCTGAAGGAAGGCCTGACGGTGTTCCGCGACCAGGAGTTCTCGGCCGACATGGCCGCGGGCGACGAGGTCGAATCGGCGGCCCGCGCGGTCAAGCGCATCGAGGACGTGCGCGTGCTGCGCCAGTTGCAGTTCGCCGAGGACGCCGGCCCGATGGCGCACCCGGTGCGCCCGGAGAGCTACGTCGAAATCAATAACTTCTACACGATGACCGTCTACGAGAAAGGCTCGGAAGTCGTGCGGATGTACCAGACGCTGTTCGGCCGCGACGGCTTCCGCAAGGGGATGGATCTCTACTTCAAGCGCCACGACGGCCATGCGGTGACCTGCGACGACTTCCGCCACGCGATGGCCGACGCGAACGGGCGCGACCTCGCACAGTTCGAGCGCTGGTACAGCCAGGCCGGCACGCCGCGCGTGTCGGTGCGTACCGCGTACGACGCGGCCGCGCGCCGCTATACGGTCACCCTCGCGCAAGGCTACGGCGACGCGTCGCCGGCCGCGCGCGAAACGCAGCAAGGGCCGCTGCTGATCCCGTTCGCGATCGGCCTGATCGGCCGCGACGGCCGCGACCTGCCGCTGCGTCTGGACGGCGAAGCCGCCGCATCGGGCACGACGCGCGTGCTCGAATTCACCGACACCGAGCAGACCTTCACGTTCGTCGACGTGCCGGAAGCACCGCTGCCGTCGCTGCTGCGCAACTTCTCGTCGCCGGTGATCGTCGAGTACGACTACAGCGACGACGATCTCGCGTTCCTGCTCGCGCACGACAGCGATCCGTTCAACCGCTGGGAGGCCGGCCAGCGCCTCGCGACGCGCGCGCTGCTGACGCTCGCCGCGCGTGCCGCCGCCAACGCGCCGCTCACGCTCGGCGAGAACTTCGTCGCAGCGTTCCGCCGCGTGCTGACCGATGAAAGCCTGTCGCCGGCATTCCGCGAACTCGCGCTGACGCTGCCGTCGGAAACCTACCTCGCCGACCAGATGGCCGAGGCCGATCCGGCCGCCGTGCATCGCGCGCGCCAGTTCGTGCGTCGCCAGCTCGCGACCGCGCTGCGCGCCGACTGGCTCGCCGCGTACGAGCAGCACCAGACGCCCGGCGCCTACGAGCCGACGCCGGAAGCCTCGGGCCGCCGCGCGCTGAAGAACCTCGCGCTCGCGTATCTCGCCGAACTCGAGGACCCGGCCGATGCCGTGCGCCTCGCCACCGCCCAGTACGACGCGGCGAACAACATGACCGATCGCGCGGCGGCGCTCGGCGCGCTGCTGTCCGCGGCCGCCGCGGGCGCGAACGAACCGGCCGAGAAGGCGCTCGACGACTTCTACCGTCGCTTCGAGAAGGAAGCGCTCGTGATCGACAAGTGGTTCGCGATGCAGGCGGCGCAACGCGGTACGCCCGCGCAGCCGACGCTCGCGAAGGTGCGCAAGCTGCTCGCGCACCCGGCGTTCAATCTGAAGAATCCGAATCGCGCGCGCTCGCTGATCTTCAGCTTCTGCGCGGCCAATCCCGCGCAATTCCACGCGGCGGACGGTTCGGGCTACGCGTTCTGGGCCGAACAGGTGCTCGCGCTCGACGCGATCAACCCGCAGGTCGCGGCACGCCTCGCACGCTCGCTCGAACTGTGGCGCCGCTTCACGCCGGCGCTGCGCGACCGGATGCGCGACGCGCTCGAACAGGTCGCCGCCGGCGCGAAATCGCGTGACGTGCGCGAGATCGTCGAGAAGGCGCTCGCGTAACTCGCGCGTTCGACCTGTCGCGTTCGCACGCTCGAGCCGGTGCCGCTTCCCGCGGCGCCGGCTTTTTTATTGCACGACCACGGCTGTAACCGCACCCAATCGCGGGGTCGGACCGCTCGGACGGCCTGCGCGACCAAGCGCGCCCCGCCCGGCGTCGCCGCCCGATACCGCGCCGATTCGGTGGCCCGGCCATGTAACCGGACGAAAAAAGCCGGCGGCACCGAAGGCGCGACGGGTAAAATTGCGGCCATTCAAGGATTCTTTGGCCTTTCGGAGTCTGTCATGTCCATTGCCCGCCGCACCACGCTGTCGAAGTTCCTGATCGAACAGCAACGTGAGACCAACAACCTCCCCGCCGACCTGCGCCTGCTGATCGAAGTCGTCGCCCGCGCGTGCAAGGCGATCAGCTACAACGTGTCGAAGGGCGCGCTCGGCGACGCGCTCGGCACCGCCGGCAGCGAGAACGTCCAGGGCGAAGTGCAGAAGAAGCTCGACATCCTGTCGAACGAGATCCTGCTCGACGCGAACGAATGGGGCGGCAACCTCGCCGCGATGGCATCGGAAGAAATGGAAACGTTCTTCCCGATCCCGGCGAACTACCCGCGCGGCGAATACCTGCTCGTGTTCGATCCGCTCGACGGCTCGTCGAACATCGACGTGAACGTGTCGATCGGCACGATCTTCTCGGTGCTGCGCTGCCCGGACGGCAAGCAAGCGACCGAGGAATCGTTCCTGCAGCCCGGCACCGAACAGGTCGCGGCCGGCTACGCCGTATACGGCCCGCAGACGGTGTTCGTGCTGACGACCGGCAACGGCGTGAACTGCTTCACGCTCGACCGCGAAGTCGGCTCGTGGGTGCTCACGCAGAGCAACATGCAGATCCCGGCCGACACGCGCGAATACGCGATCAACGCATCGAACGCACGCCACTGGTACGACCCGGTCAAGCGCTACGTCGACGAGCTGAACGCCGGCAAGGACGGCCCGCGCGGCGACAACTTCAACATGCGCTGGATCGCGTCGATGGTGGCCGACGTGCACCGGATTCTGAATCGCGGCGGCATCTTCATGTACCCGGCCGACAAGCGCACGCCCGATCGTCCGGGCAAGCTGCGCCTGATGTATGAAGCGAACCCGATGTCGTTCATCGTCGAACAGGCGGGCGGCGCGGCGACGACCGGTACGCAGCGCATCATGGAAGTGCAGCCCACCGGCCTGCACCAGCGCGTGCCCGTGTTCCTCGGTTCGAAGAACGAAGTCGAGCGCGTGACCGGCTATCACGACGAAGCAAAATAATTGCACTGCAGCACTGGACGAGGGTGCGAGACATCAGTACAATCGCGCCTTCGCGATGTGGCCCTAACGGGTCGCGTCGCAGTGAAGTGAAAGCGGAAAGTCCGCCGGATCGAAGGTTTCGCGAAGCAGCCGCAGCAAGCTGAAAAAATTTCGCAAAACCTATTGCCAAGATCGCGGATTTCACCATATAATTTCATTTCTCTGCTGCCGGTGTAGCTCAGTTGGTAGAGCAGCGCATTCGTAATGCGAAGGTCGTAGGTTCGACTCCTATCTCCGGCACCAAGATATAAAGGCCTGACAAGCATCGCTTGTCAGGCCTTTTCTATTTTCCGGCGCCGAAATCCTGCAGTCCCTCGGCGACGCACTGTCCCATCACACAGTCCACGATCTTCGCGTCCGCGTTCGGCAACCGCATGCGCACGTTGTCCGTCGCGATCATCGTGGCGGCACATTGTCTGCGCAACCCCGTCGACACCTCCGCACGACATTTCCCCCCATTCACACCCGTCGATCGTATCGGCCGCCCCTCGCGGTCTGCGGCGGCACGACCTCCCGCGGCCATGACGACGAAAGCCGGCTGCTCGACGTGAATGCAACGGCATCCTCATCTCGTGCAGCCCGACGGGCCCGTGCTCGCCTCCGGCACGACGCATACGCAGGCGACATGGCCGTCACATCGATCTCCTGCTCACCCTGCATCGCGCACACACGAGTCGTACCGTACCCAGACAAATCCCCTGGAAAATCTGCTTAAGGGTGCATAACATTACTTAACGATCCTGACCCGTCTATCGCGTTACATTGCGTGGGCGGCGCGACGGCCGCATGCCGCTTTCAACCCGCTTGCGGCGTGCGACAGCCGGTGCCCGGTCATTTCGACTCAACCCAAGGAGAGGACCACCATGACTCATGGCTTGATTATGTGGCTCATCATCGGCGCGATCGCCGGTTGGCTTGCCGGCTTGCTCGTGAAGGGCGGCGGCTTCGGGCTGATCGTCGACATCATCGTCGGGATCGTCGGTGCGGTGATCGGCGGCTGGCTTGCCGGGCTGCTCGGCATCAGCATCGGCAGCGGCTTCATCGGCTCGGTGATCGTCGCGGTCATCGGCGCGGTGATCCTGCTGTTCGTGATCCGGCTATTCAGGCGAGCGGCCTGACGTTTCTCTCCACGCGCCTTCGGGCGCGTTTTCGCATCGGGCGCGGCGCACGGCCGGTTCGCCGCGCGCCACCGGCTCCGTCAGCGCTTCGCGTGCCGCCACCTGCCGTCGAGCACGTCTGCCTTCAGCAATCCGCTGCGCGCTTCATGCACGCCATCGCGCCCGATCCACACGGGGCGCGACATCGCCCCTCGCCATCCCGCATCGAGCGCCGCCCGCGGCCTCGATTTCACAGCGACCATTTCAGTTCTCCATAGAACGTGCGGCCCGGATACGGGTGGAACGTGTAGTAGCGGCGGTCCGTCACGTTGTCGATGCCGACCGACGCGGTCCAGTGACGATCGAAGCGGTAGCGCGCCTTCAGATCGACGACCGTGAACGAACTCGTGCCGCCGTAGACGTCCGGATTCACGTCGCTGTTGTCGAGCGTGTTGAACTGGCGGCCCGAGTAGCGCACGCCGACGCTCGTGAGCCAGTGCTCGTCGAAGCGATACGACGCGAGCAGGTTCGCGCGCATGCGAGGAATGCGCGGGAAACGCGAACCGACGTAGGCCGGGTTCGCGGCATCGGCGAGGATCTGCGCGTTGCTCGCCGATACGTTCGCGTCGAGATCGAGCCCACGCACCCCGACGTTCTCGCCGCTGAACGCGAGTTCGACGCCGCGCACGCGCACGCGGTCGACGTTCGAGACGTTGGTGACGGTGGTCGCGCCCGACACCGTCGTCTGGCTGTAGATCGAGTCGCGCAGATCGCTCTGGAATACGCTGGCGCGCACGACGCCGACGCCCACGTCGCGTTCGGCCGTGAAGTCCCAGTCGATCGCCTTCTCCGGCCGCAGGTTCGGGTTGTTGTTGACGATCGCGTTGTTCGAGATCGTGCCCTGGAACAATTCGCCGACCGTCGGGAACCGCGTGCCGGTCGCGAACGACAGCCGGAAGCGCCAGACCTCCGTCGCGTCCCACTGCAGCGCGACTTTCGGCGACAGCGCGTTCGCGCCGCGGTCCGCATAGCCGAGCGTGCCGCGCGCATTGCCGAGCGCGCCGCCATACGCATCCCAGCGCTCGTAGCGCAGCCCGAGCGTCGCGAGCCAGCGCGGCGCGAAACGCCACGCGTCCTGCCCGAACAGTGCCTGCGTGCGCGTGTCGCCGCGATAGACGCTCGCGAGCGACGTGGTCGGGCCGGCCAGCCAGTCGGCCGTGTTGTACGTGACGTTGCGCAGGAAGTAGTTGTCGTAGTGATAGCCGAACGTGAACGTATGACCTTTCACTACCGGCGCCTCGGCCTTCAGATCGAGCGTGCGCCAGCCGGTGCCGTCGCCCTGGAACAGCGTGCCCGCCCCACCCTGCACGGTCGAGGCCGCGCGCAGCACGTCGCGCGACACGTCGTACGCCGACACGACGCCTGACAGCCGCCAGCCGGAATCGAGCCGGCCGTTCAACCCGAGCGCGTACAGCCAGTTCTCCTGGTCGCCGCGCTGCGGCGCGAACGCGTTCGGCGCGACCGTCATGTTCTGGCCGCCGATCGACACGTTGCCGCCGTAGACGGGATTGCCCGCCGCATCTCGCAGGAAGGTCTCGCCGTGCTGCCGGTAATGGTTCTCCCAATGCCCCAGCGTCAGCGTCGCATCGACGTGATCGGTAAACGCATAGCCCATCCGGACCGTCTCGTTGAGCTGTTCGGTCCGCTCGATCGTCTGCGCGCCGACGATGGTCCGCGGCTTGCCGTTGGGGCCGAGGTCGGTCGCGGCGCCCGTCACCGGCACGGCGGCGCCCAGTTTCGGGTTGTAGGCCGAATTGGGGCTCGCGTACTGCATCGGCTGGCCGTTGTTTTCCAGCCGGTCGAGCGACAGCGCGAACCAGAACCGGCCGACGCGGTTCGCGATCCGCGCGGTCTGGTGATTGCCGCCGAAGCTGTCGGCAAAGCCGTAGCCGTCGTGGTAGCGCTGCGTAAAGAACTGCGTCGACAGCGACGCCTCGAGTTGTTCCGGGCGGCGCGTGGTGAGCAGCACGGTGGAGCCGATCGCGTTGCCCGGATAGAGCGAGGAAAAGGGGCCATAGAGCACGTCGACGCGCGCGATGTCGTCGGGCGGAATCAGCGACCAGCGCGGCGGGTATGCATAGCTCGAACCGAGCAGGTTCGACAGCAGCACGCCGTCCGCATAGACGAGCCCGCGCGCGCTCTGCAGTTCGTTGAAGTCGCGACCCGCGAATATGCTGTTGCGGTCACCGATGTAGCGCTTGCGGACCATCAGGTTCGGCACGTACTTCAGCGCGTCCTCGGTGGTGACGTTGGTGTGCGCATCGATCTGCTCGCGCGTAATTGACGTGACGACGGCCGGCGTATCCGGGTCGACCGGTTGCCGCTGCGCGGTCACGCTGACGGCGCTCAGCGTATCGCCGGCCGGTGCGGACGCTGCCGCGACGCCGGCGGCAGCCGGCGCGGCGGTCGCAGTGGTCGGGGGACGATCGACGCCACCGCCGCGGGCGGTCCCGGCGCGGACATCGTCGGTGGCAGCCGCGTAAGCGGCCGGCCATGCGAAAGCGGCCGCGCAGGCGAGCGCGAGCCGGCCGCGCGAGGGCCGCGCGGCAAAGGTGAACGACATGAGTGAGTTCCTGAAAACGTGATCGGACGCCGCCGGACACAGGGGCGCAAGCCGCGCACGAACGGCGCGACGCGCGGACCGGGGCCGCGGGCGGCTCGCGCGCCACCGGGGCGCGCGGACGACATCAATCAGACCGGAACGTTTTCAGGCGGGGCGCGCGGCTGCGCGAGACGGATGCCCTTGCGGGGCACATCGGAAACGACCGGCGCGGCCACCCGATACGCGAACGTGCGCACGAAGCCCGGCAGCGCGGGCAGGCTCGTGCCGAGCGCGACGTTGGCCGCGAAGCCGGGGCAGTACACGCAATGCGGGACGCCGGCATGGTCGAGCGACGACGTGTCGTGGTCGTCGTCCGCTTGCGCGAGCACGACCTGACGCGCGCCCGCTGCACTGCACAACTCGAGCGTGAGGGTGCCGGAGCCGCTCGACGCGAGACGCGCGTAGCCGACGACGGGCGACAGTACGTTCAGTACCAGCGCCAGCCATACGAGGCCGATCCATCGCGTCGTTCGTCTCATCGCGGTCCAGGAAAAAGTGCGCGCAAGTATAACAAGCGGCCCGATTGTTGCCGATCGCGAAGCGGCAATACCGGGCATCGCACTTCGCGTCGGAGCGCATGTGCCGTTAATACAACAGAGACAAAATCTAACGATTCGCCGCTGGCATAAATTCGAGCGCGAGGTTGATAATCATTGAACCTGCTGGAGAAACGATCATGGACGAAAGACCAACTCGCATGCCACCGCCGGAGCAAGTGATGAGCCCGGATCCGGAACCCGTCGGCGTGGAATTCCTCGCCGAATTGCCTGAGCACGTTCGGGCATTCTTCGACGAGCAGCACAAGCTGTACGCGCCGAAGTGAACGTCAGTCCGGTTCTGTAACCGCCGCGTGTCGATCCTCGCTATCGTGCGGTTCCTCCGTGCGCTTCGCGCGCAATTCGCCTCGCACCCGGGCCGCAACAGCCTGACGGTGCCGGATCAGCACGCCTGCTGATTCTCCTGTCGCGACGCTACGCCGCGCGACTGTCTTCGTCTATTCTTCTGGTTTTCCACGTCCGGCCCGCCCGGCTCTCCCGATCGTTCCGATGAAGCAAGCCATTCGTGCCAGCCTCGCTGTCGCCGCGCTCGGCGTCGCCCTCCTTTCGTCGCCGCATACCGCCCGTGCAGACGGCGACGACACCGCCCTCACCAACGTCGTTGCGCTCGCGTCGCAGCGCCTCGCGCTCGCCGAACCCGTGGCGCGATGGAAATGGGCGAATCACAAGGCCATCGAGGACCGGCCGCGCGAAGCGGCCCTGCTCACCGAGGTCGAAAAACGTGCCGTCCAGGCCGGCGTCGATCCCGCGTTCGCCCGAACGTTCTTCGAGGATCAGATCACGGCAAGCAAGGACGTGCAGAACGCACTGTTCGCGACCTGGCGCACGACGCGGCCGCCGGAAGGCGCGCCGCCCGATCTCGCCACCAGCACGCGGCCGGCACTCGACCGGCTGACGCAGAAGATGCTCTCCGGTCTCGCGCAGGTCGCCCCGCTTCGCGAGGCGCCTGATTGCCAGGCGCGGCTCGCGCGCAGCATCGCGAACTGGAAGACGCTCACGCGCTACGACTCCACGCAGACGCAGGCGCTCGATACCGCGCTGTCGCACGTCTGCTCCGCCGGCGGGGCCAGCGCGATCGGCTGACGCGGGTGCAGTGACGGAGGCCTGCGGCGCTCAATCCGCCGGCGTGAGCGCCACGAGCGGAATCACTTGCAGGCCGCGCGCGAGATGCGTCTGCAGCAGGCGATGGGTGAACGGTTCGAACGTGCCGTCCGTCGCGTCGGCCACGAGCCGCGCGGCCGCATCGAGCGACTCCGCCGAACCGAGATAGCACCAGCCGTCGATCACGTGAAACAGGCGGCGCTCGCCGCTCGCCTCGAACGCGACGGCGCCTTCGAACGGCCAGGGCGCCCCGCCCGCGCGGACGGCGTCGGCTGCGGGGCGCCGGTTGTACGACGGGCGCAACCGCGCGATCCATTGCGCTTCGGCGAGCATCGCCCCCAGCTCGTTGCCGGTCTCGCGCCATTCGACGCGCCGCACCTGCTGCGCGAGCCGCATTTCCTTCGACGAGCGGCGCTCGCCGGTCAGCAGCGCACGCAGCCGCTGCCGCACGCGCACACTGCGGCCGACATACAGCGCTTCGTCACGCTCCCCGAACAGCGCATACGCGCCGCACCCTGCCGGCGCTGTATCCAGCCAGGCCTCGGTGAGATCGCCGCCCAGACGGAAATGGCGCGTCGTCCGCGCGATCTGCTCGCGCAGCCGCTCGAGCGGCACGATGTCGTGCAACTGGCGCCAGAACTGCCAGAGCAGGTCGGCATCGGCCAGCGCGCGATGGCGCGCGGCCGGAACGAGCCCATGCCGTTCGATCAACGCGTCCAGCCCATGCCGCGATTCGCGCGGAAACAGCGCGCGCGACAGCCGCACCGTACAGAGCACATCGGGATTGAAGGCCAGCCCCGCGCGCTCGAATTCAGCGCGCAGGAAGCCGCGGTCGAAGCTCGCGTTGTGCGCGACGAACAGCTTGCCGTCGAGCCGCTCGAACAGTGCCGGCGCGAGCGACGCGAACGTCGGCGCGTCACGCACCATCGCGTCCGAAATGCCCGTCAGTTGCTGGATGAACGGCGGAATCGCCTGCCCCGGATTGACGAGGCTCGTCCACGTCGATACGCCGAGCGGCCCGATTTCGACCACGCCGATTTCGGTGATGCGGTGATCGGCGAGCGAGCCGCCGGTGGTTTCAAGGTCGACGAAGACGAGCGGCTGTTCGCTGGCGGGATCGGACGGACGGGAATCGGACATGAAAAGACTGGGAAACGATGCTTCCGTGAGTATGCACCGGCAGGCGCACTCGCGACCAGCCCGGACCGGGTCGTTCCGTCCCCGGAAAGCAAAAAGCCCCCGCGATGCGGGGGCCGGACGTGATCGGCAATGCGTGGCGCGTCAGACCGCCTGGATATTCGCTGCCTGCTTGCCTTTCGGCCCGACTTTGACGTCGAACGAGACACGCTGGTTTTCCTTCAGCGTCTTGAAGCCGTCCATCCGGATTTCGGAAAAGTGCGCAAACAAATCTTCACCGCCATTGTCCGACGTAATAAAACCAAAGCCTTTAGCATCGTTAAACCATTTCACGATACCGGTATCCATGTCTTCGTTCCCCACTCGATAAGATCAAAAAAGCTATTTTTATAGCCGTTACCCGAAACCCGAAACATTGCGCCGGCACCCGCACCAGCACGCCGCCCGAGGACGGAGTGCTGACTTTATAAATTGGACAATCCGGGTGCGTCAAGAAAATTTTTGGCGGCTCTTTTATCGAAAAGATGCTAATACCACTGGAATCGGCACACCATCGCCTTTGATTAATTGATTCGCATCAAAAACCTGTCAATATTACCGGGACCGGATCGTTAATAATGCGGGCCGTGAAATTCCTACCGGGGACAAATCGACCCGGTAAAATCCTCGGGTTTTTTCCGGGTTGCGGAAATCCGGGGACGTTGCGATCCTGAATCAACGCCGAAAGGAAGGAGAGGGTCATGTGGCTGGACGGAATCAAGCGCTTCGCGAGCCGGCTCGGACGCGTACGTCGCAAGTCCCGCGCCCTGGCCGAGTCCGCGCGCGAAGCGCCGTGCGACACCGAATTCGATATGACGTGGCACGGCGATCACTGGCAGAACCTGCTCGCATCGCCCCTGGATGCCCGTCACTACGTGATGGAAGACTGGACCTACACGCCGCCGCCGGTCGAAGCAGAAGATGCCGCGCCCGCGGGCAAGCGCAAGCGCCGCTCGTACACGCGGTAAGCGCACCGGGCAGCGGGGCAAAAAAAAAGCGCGACTGGGAAGTCGCGCCGACAAAGGTTTGGAGATCTTTTCCGTCAACGAAAAAGTCTGCTTCGGAAAGCAGAGATCGCAGTATAGCGAGAGAACCACCTTTCATTATCCATGCTCCACACAAACCTCTATTGCCGATGTGTCAATAATCGCGCTATAGCCGCTCCTGTCCGCTGCTGACCGTCTGTCGCACACGCGCAACGCCCGTTACGTACTCCTGATCGCTATTTCCCTTCGCCGCACTGCCGCAAACCCTTACCGGGCAATGGTTTCCGCGTTTTTTTCAATTTTTGCGGATTCCAAAATACACTATTTCTTAAAGTGTGAGCCGCGCCCGCTTCGCACCCTCCGTACACTGCGGATGGATTTCTGATAAGCGCACCGCCGCTCTGCCGGGCCGGCTACAGCGTCAAGCAAAACACGGCCAGTCCGCCGCAGGTTCGATCGACATCATCCTGTTTGGAGACAGATCCATGAAAAAAACCCTGATCGTCACCGCGTTGTCGGGTGTATTCGTTACCGCAGCCCATGCTCAAAGCAGCGTTACGCTGTACGGCCTGATCGATGCAGGCATCACCTACACGAACAATCAGGGCGGGCATAGCTCATGGTCGGAACGCAGCGGCCAGATCAACGGCAGCCGCTGGGGCCTGCGCGGCACGGAAGATCTCGGCGGCGGACTGAAAGCCATCTTCGTGTTGGAGAACGGCTTCAACATCGCCAACGGCACGCTGGGCCAAAATGGCCGCGAGTTTGGCCGCCAGGCGTTCGTCGGCCTGTCGCAAGACCAGTTTGGCTCCGTCACCCTCGGTCGCCAATACGATAGCGTCGTCGATTACATCGGGCCGCTGTCGCTGACCGGCACGCAATTCGGCGGCACCCAATTTGCCCACCCGTTCGACAACGACAACCTGAACAATTCGTTCCGGATCAATAACTCGGTCAAATATACGAGCGTCAATTTCGGCGGCCTGAAGTTCGGCGCGTTGTACGGCTTCTCGAACAGCAACCAGTTCTCGAACAACCGCGCATACAGCGCGGGGGTGTCGTACACCTACGCCGGCTTCAACATCGGCGCCGGCTACCTGCAGTTGAACAATGACATCTCGGGCCTCACGGCAGCTGCGGTCACCAACAGCGCCGGTGCGGTGGCAGGCGACAACACGTTCGTCGGCAAGCGTCAGCGCGTGTTCGGCGGCGGCCTGAACTACACGTTCGGCCCCGCAACGGCCGGCTTCGTATTCACGCAAACGCGGGTGAACCGGGCGCTCGGCATCTCCGCGGGCGCCTCGGGCGTGTCGAGCGGCCTGGGTCTCGACGGCACGTTCGCCCGCTTCAACAACTACGAAGTGAACGCGCGCTACGCGCTCACGCCGGCCTTGTCGCTGGCCGGGTCGTACACGTACACCGCCGGCTTCCTGGACGGCCGTCATCCGGGCTGGAATCAGTTCAACCTGCAGACCGACTATGCGCTGTCCAAGCGGACCGACGTGTATGTGCAAGGCGTGTATCAGCGAGTCAGCACGGACGGCCTGGGCATCGGCGCCTATGTCAATGGCCTCGGTGGCGCTTCGTCGACCAACAAGCAGATCGCGGTGACCGCCGGCCTGCGCCATCGCTTCTGAGCAACCGGCAGCGCCAACGCCAACGCAACGTACGCGCGAATAAAAAAGCGCCCACATCGGGGCGCTTTTTCTTGGCTGCATCGGACCGATACGCTCAGGCGTCGCCCCGCGCCGGATACCGGACGTCGAGTATGTCGATCGGCTGCGGGCCGGCCGGCGTCATCAGCGTGACGGTGTCGCCGATCTTCGCCTTGATCAGCGCACGCGCGACGGGCGAAATCCAGCTGACGCAGCCGCGATCGAGGTCGACCTCGTCGATCCCGACGATCGTCACCGTGTGATCCTCGCCGTCCGGCGTCTCGTAATCGACCGTCGCGCCGAAGAACACCTGGTCGACATTCTCCTGCCGGCTCGCGTCGACGACTTCGGCGAGGTCGAGTCGCTTCGTCAGGAAGCGGATGCGGCGATCGATCTCCCGAAGCCGCCGCTTGCCGTAGATGTAGTCGCCGTTCTCCGACCGGTCGCCGTTCGATGCGGCCCACGACACGAGCCGCACGACCTCGGGGCGCTCGACGTCGATCAGGTTCAGCAGCTCGTCCCGCAGCCGCTTGTGGCCGGCCGGCGTGATGTAGTTTTTCGCACCCGCCGGAATCGCGGGTTGAGCCTGGTCGAGATCGTCGTCGTCACCGTCCGACTCTTTGACAAACGCCTTGTTCATGATGCAGATTCAACGTGGATGACTGATCCCCCAAGGGTACACGAAGGGCGGCCGGCCAAGGCCATGGCACCAAATTCGCGAATAAGGCTTCCCTTTTTATACGACTCTGCTATACTTCCGCTTCTGCGTGCGGCTGTAGCTCAGTTGGATAGAGTACTTGGCTACGAACCAAGGGGTCGTGGGTTCGAATCCTGCCAGCCGCGCCACTTTTTCGAGGGCCTTCCGAACCGAAGGCCCTTTCAGTTCGAAGCAGTAGAAGTTTGTTGTTGCGTGCGGCTGTAGCTCAGTTGGATAGAGTACTTGGCTACGAACCAAGGGGTCGTGGGTTCGAATCCTGCCAGCCGCGCCACTTTTTTTGGGGGCCTTCCCATCGCAGAAGGTTCCGACAGTTGAAGCAGTACCGTTTTGCGTGCGGCTGTAGCTCAGTT
>NZ_BCPO01000027.1:0-83235 GCF_016586105.1 Burkholderia sp. E168m15 | reverse complement strand
GAAGGTTCCGACAGTTGAAGCAGTACCGTTTTGCGTGCGGCTGTAGCTCAGTTGGATAGAGTACTTGGCTACGAACCAAGGGGTCGTGGGTTCGAATCCTGCCAGCCGCGCCACCTTAAAAGGGCTTTCCTTCGGGAAAGCCCTTTTTCTTTTTGCGCCCGCCCTCCTCACTCGCACCATCGCCCGCACGCCTTCGGCAACGCGCCGGCAACGTCACGCGCCCTTTCGGTAGCGTCAATGAAAACGGCGGCCATTGGCCGCCGTCCGTCGAGCATCGAATCCACCCGCCGGGGCACGTGAGCGTCAGTAGTCCTGCCGCTCGCGCTCGATACGCATGCCGCCGTCATGGCGCGCATGCGCACCGTCGTCGGTCGAGCGCTCGCGCATGATCCGCATCACGTCGGGATTGGTTCTCACGCGCCGCATCACGTTCGCGAGATGCACGCGGTCGCTGACCTGGATCACGAAGCGCAGCACCGTCGATTCGTGCGTCAGATCCTCGTCCATCGCGATATGGACGATGTTCGCGTCGGCCGACGTAATGTCCGCCGCGACGCGCGCGAAGATGCCCTTCGTGTTCTTCACGAGCGCCTTCACCGCGACATCGAACAGGCGGCCCGGCTGCGGCGCCCATTCGACGTCGATCCAGCGGCCCGGATCGCGGCGATGGATGCGCTGCGCGACACGGCAGTCCGTCGTATGAATCGCCATGCCCAGACCGATGCCGATGTAGCCCATGATCGCGTCGCCCGGGATCGGCCGGCAGCAGGCGGACAACTGCACGGACATCCCTTCGGTGCCGGTAATCACGACCGGCGGCGCATGATGCGCGGGATGCCGCTCGGACTTCGGCAGATCGTCGTCCGCGTCGCGGCCGCTCATCAGCACCTCGATGCGCTTGGCCATCACCGCGGCGACGCGACGGCCGAGGCCGATGTCCGCGAAGATTTCCTGACGGCTCTTGTTGCCCGTCCACTGCACGAGCTTCTCCCACACTTCCGGCTCGACGTCGGCCAGCGCGAGACCATAGCCCTTCAGGCTCTGGTCGACGAGCCGCTCGCCCAGCTGCACGGACTCGTTCAGGCGCATCGTCTTCAGGTAGTGGCGGATCGCCGAGCGCGCCTTGCCGGTCCGTACGAAGCCGAGCCATGCGGGGTTCGGCTTCGAATACGGCGCGGTGATCACCTCGACGATGTCGCCGCTCTTCAATTCGGTGCGCAGCGGCAGCAGTTCGTTGTTGATCTTCACGGCCACGCACTGGTTGCCGAGATCGCTGTGGATCGAATACGCGAAATCGAGCGCCGTCGCGCCACGCGGCAGCGCCATGATCTTCGACTTCGGCGTGAACACGTAGACCGCGTCGGGGAACAGGTCGATCTTCACGTGCTCGAGGAATTCGCTCGAATCGCCCGCTTCGCTCTGGATGTCGAGCAGCGACTTCAGCCACTGATGCGCGCGCTTCTGCACGTCGCTGAGATCCGCGCTGCCGTTCTTGTACAGCCAGTGCGCGGCGACCCCCGCCTCGGCGATCTCGTGCATCTTGCGCGTACGCACCTGGAACTCGATCGGCGCGCCGAACGGGCCGACGAGCGTCGTGTGCAGCGACTGATAGCCGTTGATCTTCGGGATCGCGATGTAATCCTTGAACTTGCCGGGCACGGGCTTGTACAGCGCGTGCAACGCGCCGATGCACGTGTAGCAGTCGAGCGGGCTGTCGACGACGACACGGAAGCCGTACACGTCGAGCACCTGCGAGAACGACAGCTGCTTGTCGCGCATCTTGCGATAGACGCTGTAGATGGTTTTCTCGCGGCCGGTGATCTCGGCGTCGATCTTCGCGTCGGCCATCGCGCGCTGCGCGGCCTCGAGGATCTTGCTGATCACTTCGCGGCGATTGCCGCGCGCGGCCTTCACCGCCTTCTCGAGCGTCGCGTAGCGATGCGGGTTGAAGTTCGCGAAGCTCATGTCCTGCAGCTCGCGATACGTGTTGTTCAACCCGAGCCGGTGCGCGATCGGCGCGTAGATGTCGAGCGTTTCCCGCGCGACGCGGCGGCGTTTTTCCATCGGCACCGCGCCGAGCGTGCGCATGTTGTGCAGGCGATCGGCGAGCTTGACGAGAATGACGCGCACGTCGCGCGCCATCGCGAGCAGCATCTTGCGGAAGTTTTCCGCCTGCGCTTCCTCGCGGCTGCGGAATTCCATCTTGTCGAGCTTCGACAGGCCGTCGACCAGCTCGGCGACCTTCGGGCCGAACCGCTCGGCCAGCTCGTTCTTGGTCACGCCCTGGTCTTCCATCACGTCGTGCAGCAACGCGGCCATCACGGCCTGCGCGTCGAGCTTCCAGCCGGCGCAGATTTCCGCGACGGCGACGGGATGGGTGATGTAGGGCTCGCCGCTCTGGCGATATTGACCGAGGTGGGCTTCGTCGCTGAAGTGGAACGCCGCCTTGACCTCTTTGATTTCGTCCGGAGCGAGATACTCGGCAAGCGCGGCGGTCAGTTTCGCGATCGAAACGACGCCGTGCTTGCGCGGCTGCTCCGGTGTGGCGGTCGGCCCGAACAGATGCCGGAAGGACTGTTCGAGGACCGCGTCGATGTACTGGCGCGCAGGCGACTGGGCCGTGGCTTCGGTGGTCGAATCCGCGGAGGCGGACGATGGGGTGGTGCTCATATTCGCCTCCAGGTCGAGTCGTTGCGCGCGTGGACTACATGGCTGGAACGGGCCGGATGCGCGTTACACCGGCACCTTCTTCAGCATCTCGACGCCGACCTGGCCGGCGGCGATTTCGCGCAGCGCGACGACGGTCGGCTTGTCGCGGCTTTCGATTTTCGGCGTATGGCCTTGCGCGAGCTGCCGCGCGCGATAGGTGGCGGCGAGCGCCAGTTCGAAGCGGTTCGGGATTTGCTTCAGGCAGTCTTCGACGGTAATGCGAGCCATGTTGGTAATTCCTTCTGAATATAGTCCTTATTCTACCTTATGTCCCTCGTGCCCCGCGTCATTCCGCGTGGGGCAGATGGACGCCGAGGTCGATGAACAGCTCCGTGTGTCGCGCGTACTGCGAAGCAAAACGCAGGCGCGTCGCCGCGACGATGCATTCGAGTTCCGCGAGCGCACGCTCGAAATTCTCGTTGATCACCACGTATTCCGCTTCCGACGCGTGCGCGATCTCGCTGCCGGCGGCCAGCAGGCGCCGCGTGATCACGTTCGGTTCGTCCTGGCCGCGCTTCTTCAGGCGCTCTTCGAGCGCATCGAGCGACGGCGGCAGGATGAAGATGCCGACCGCGTTGCGGAACTGCTTCTTCACCTGCAACGCACCCTGCCAGTCGATTTCGAGCAGCACGTCGTGGCCGTTCCTCATCTGCTCTTCGATCCAAACGCGCGACGTGCCGTAGTAGTTGCCGTGCACTTCCGCGCTCTCGAGGAATTCGTGCGCCGCGTGACGCGCGCGGAAATCCTCGACGGTCGTGAAGTGGTAGTGCTGGCCGTCCTGCTCGCCCGGGCGCGGCTTGCGCGTCGTGTACGAGATCGACAGGCAGATGTCGCTGTCCTTCGACAGCAGCGCATTCACGAGCGTCGACTTGCCGGCGCCCGACGGCGCAACGACCATGAACAGGTTACCGGGATAGACGCCGCCATGCAGCGAATGCGACGCGTGGCCGTCGCGGGTGGAATCGGTCATGTTGCTTTTACTCCAGGTTTTGCACTTGCTCGCGCATCTGCTCGATCAGCAGCTTCAGCGCCATCGACGCGTCGGCGAGTTCCTTCGCCGCCGCCTTCGAGCCGAGCGTGTTCGCTTCGCGATTCAGTTCCTGCATCATGAAGTCGAGACGCTTGCCGACGCGGCCGCCCTTCTCGATCACGTGACGCGTTTCATTCAGGTGCGCGGTGAGCCGCGACAGCTCTTCCGCGATGTCGATCCGGATTCCGTACATCGTCACTTCCTGACGGATGCGCTCCGCGGCTTCCTCGCGCGTGACGACCGTCGAGCCGCCTTCGGGCGCCGCGAGGCCGAGCGCTTCCTGCAGCCGCTCGACGATCTTCTGCTGGTGCTTCGCGATCAGCTCCGGCACGAGCGGCGTGATGCGCGCGACGATCGCCTCCATCTCGGTGACGTTCGACAGCAGCATCGTCGCCAGTTGCGCGCCTTCGCGCGAACGCACGACGACGAGCTCGCCGATCGCTTCCTTGCCGCAGGCGAGCACCGCGTCGCGGATCGCCTCGGCCGACACGCCGCTTTCGGCGAGCACGCCGGGCCAGCGCAGGACTTCACCCGCGCGCAGGCGGCCGACGCCCGGGAACGAATCGAGCACCGCGCGTTCCAGCTCGGCAAGCTGGCCGAGCGCCGACTGGTTCAGCGCGCCCGCGCCGATGCTCTGCTCGCCGCGCTGCAGGTTGATCCGCACGTCGACCTTGCCGCGCGACAGCTTGTTCATCAGCATCTCGCGCAGCGCGGGTTCGCACGCACGCACGTCGTCCGGCATCCGGAAATTGAGATCGAGGAAGCGCGAGTTCACGGTGCGCAGTTCGACCGACACGCTGGTGCCGCCGTTGCCGGCAGCCGTCGCGAGTTCGCGCGTCGCGCTCGCGTAGCCCGTCATGCTGTAGATCATGGTTCGTCTCGCCGTCTGGTGCCCTCGCGGGCGGGGAATACATCGAGGCGCCCGGCGCATCGGAAGGCGCGGGGCGGGAAGCGCGCATTATCCCATTTTTGCGGACCACCCCGCCGGGCACGCCCGCCGTTCGGCGCTAAAATCGGGGTTTCCTCTCCTTCCGCGATTTCCCCATGACGTCTTCCGTTTCCCGCCCGAGCGGCCGCCGCGCCGACGAACTGCGCAAGGTCGCCCTCACGCGCCACTACACGAAACACGCCGAAGGCTCCGTGCTGGTCGAATTCGGCGATACCAAGGTGCTCTGCACCGCGAGCGTCGCCGAGCGCGTGCCCGAATTCCTGCGCGAGCGCGGGCAAGGCTGGCTGACCGCCGAATACGGGATGCTGCCGCGCGCGACCCACACGCGCAGCGACCGTGAGGCCGCACGCGGCAAGCAGACGGGCCGCACGCAGGAAATTCAGCGCCTGATCGGCCGCGCGCTGCGCGCGGTGTTCGATCTCGAGGCGCTCGGCCCGCGCACGATCCATATCGACTGCGACGTGATCCAGGCCGACGGCGGCACGCGCACGGCCAGCATCACCGGCGCGTTCGTCGCCGCGCACGACGCCGTGTCGACGCTGATCGCGGCCGGCAAGCTCGCGCGCTCGCCGATCACCGACCACGTCGCCGCGATCTCGGTCGGCGTGTACGAAGGCGCGCCCGTGCTGGACCTCGACTACGCGGAAGATTCGCGCTGCGACACCGACATGAACGTCGTGATGACGGGCGCGGGCGGCTTCGTCGAAGTCCAGGGCACCGCCGAAGGCGTGCCGTTCTCGCGCGCCGAGATGAACGCGCTGCTCGACCTCGCGCAGGGCGGAATCGCCGAGCTGGTGCAGTTGCAGAAGGATGTCCTGGGTGCGAGCCATGCCTGACGACCGCACCGTCGCGCCGCTGTCGCGCATCGTTCTCGCGTCGAACAACCCGGGCAAGCTGCGCGAATTCACCGCGCTGTTCTCGACGGTCGGCATCGAGATCGTCCCGCAGGGCGAGCTCGCGGTGCCGGAGGCGGAAGAGCCGTTCGGCACGTTCATCGAGAACGCGCTGACCAAGGCACGCCACGCGTCGCAGCTCACCGGGCTGCCGGCGATCGCCGACGATTCGGGCCTGTGCGTGCGCGTGCTGCGCGGCGCACCGGGCGTCTATTCAGCACGCTACGCGCAGCGCGCGGGCCGCGACAAGGGCGACGCGGCGAACAACGCGTATCTCGTCGAGCAGCTGCGCGGCGTCGGCGACCGGCGCGCGTACTACTGCTGCGTGCTCGCGCTCGTCCGCCATGCGGACGATCCGGAGCCGCTGTTCGCCGAAGGGCGCTGGGCCGGCGAAATCGTCGATACGCCACGCGGCGAACACGGTTTCGGCTACGACCCGTATTTCTACCTGCCGTCGCTCGGCGCGACGGCCGCCGAACTCGAGCCGGCCGTGAAGAACACGCACAGCCATCGCGCGCTGGCGCTGAAGGCGTTGCTCGCGCGGCTCGCGGAGGAAGCATGAGTTTGCTCGATACCCATTCACAGCGGGAGGTCGCATGAGCCAGGCCGCGGACACCGGCGCGCGCGTGGTCGCGACCTTCACGTCGCCCGGCCAGGTGCGTCTCACGTCGCTGCCGCCGCTCGCGCTGTACGTGCATTTCCCGTGGTGCGTGCGCAAGTGCCCGTACTGCGATTTCAACTCGCACGAATGGAAAGGCGAACGGTTCCCGGAAGCCGACTATCTCGACGCGTTGCGCGCCGACCTCGAGCAGGCGCTGCCGCTCGTGTGGGGCCGGCAGGTGCATACCGTGTTCATCGGCGGCGGCACGCCGAGCCTGCTGTCGGCGGCCGGCCTCGACCGGATGCTGTCCGACGTGCGCGCGCTGCTGCCGCTCGATGCCGATGCCGAGATCACGCTAGAAGCGAATCCGGGCACGTTCGAAGCCGCGAAGTTCGCGCAGTTCCGCGCAAGCGGCGTGAACCGCCTGTCGGTCGGCATCCAGAGCTTCAACGAAGCGCACCTGAAGGCGCTCGGCCGGATTCACGACACCGCGCAGGCGCGCGCGGCCGTCGAGATCGCCGCGAAGAACTTCGACAACTTCAACCTCGACCTGATGTTCGCATTGCCGAACCAGACGCTGGACGAATGCCGCACCGACATCGAGACCGCGCTGTCGTTCGCGCCGCCGCACCTGTCGCTGTATCACCTGACGCTCGAGCCGAATACGCTGTTCGCGAAGTTCCCGCCCGTCGTTCCCGACGACGACGCGTCGGCCGACATGCAGGAATGGATCCATGCGCGCACGGCCGAAGCCGGCTACGGGCGCTATGAAGTGTCCGCATACGCGAAGCCGAATCATCAGTGCAAGCACAACCTGAATTACTGGCGCTTCGGCGACTATCTCGGGATCGGCGCGGGCGCCCATACGAAGCTGTCGTTCCCGAACCGGATCCTGCGGCAGGCGCGCTACAAGCATCCGGCGACCTTCATCGAGCAGGCGAAGGCCGGCACGGCCGTGCAGGAAGAGCGTGAAGTCGGCGCGCGCGACCTGCCGTTCGAATTCATGCTGAACACGCTGCGGCTCGTCGAGGGCTTCCCCGTGCACAGCTTCGCGGAACGCACGGGCCTGCCGATGAGCACGATCGAGCCGGCGCTGAAGGAGGCGGAACGGCGCGGGCTGATCACGCGCGATTTCACGCAAATCGCGCCGACGCCGCTCGGCCAGCGTTTCCTCAACGACCTGCAGGAATTGTTCCTGCGCGACGACTGAACGCATGAACGAGGCGGCATTTCGGTTACAATGCCGCCTCGTGTGGAAGCGTGGCCGAGCGGTTTAAGGCACTGGTCTTGAAAACCAGCGACGGGAAACTGTCCGTGAGTTCGAATCTCACCGCTTCCGCCAGGAAGTTCGCCGAACCCCGTCCATTCGCAGAATGACGGGGTTTTTGTTTGTCCGCTCGCGTGCGCCCCGCACGTTCCGACGCGTCGCGCCGGATGCCGTTACAATCCCGCGCTCCGATTCGCGAAACGGGAAATCCACGTCATGAAGCCCTTCCTCGTCTCGTCGCTCGTCGCCGTGCTGGCCGCCGTCAGCACGCATGCAGCGGCCGACACCGCCTCCGGCAGCGACGCGCAGGCGTCGTGCGCGATCGCGTACGTGACCGGCGTCGGCGGTTCGCCGCGCGGCCTCAGCGAATATCTCGCGAGCCCGTCGCCATACAACTACCTGAAGGACAACGAGCTTCAGTGCAAGGTGGGCGACGACGGACGCACGTCGAACTGCACCGGGGTGACCTACCTGCGCAACGAACAGGTCAGCGTGTACGACGATTCCGATCCGGCGACGCTGACCGTCGTCGCGCGCGTGGAACTCGACCATGGCCAGAAGTATCCGGTGATCGTCGTCGTGCAGCGCAAGGACGCGCGCTGCAAGTAACGAAGTCGCGGTGCGACGCGCCGTCGGTCGAGACGGAACGTGCGTCCACGCCGCGCCTTGCGCGGCACCTGCCCGGTGGGCACGGGCGGCGGCGCTCGGTCATGCAAACCGGACCAGCACGTCAGGCAGCGCACCGGCGCCCGACGCGAAAAATACGATGATCCGCATTTCCGTCGCTCGCTCGTGGAATCGGCGCCGAATCGACACGGTACGCGCGCCCGGATACCAGCCGCCGCACACCGCTCCGGACGCCTCCCGGCCCGCCCCGCCATCGCCTAGAATTCGTTCAACACGGCGACACGAACGCCGCCGCGTGTTCGATGTATTCGATGCCGCACGCGCCACCCCTGCGCGCGGCACACGGAGATCGCCATGACCGACCTGTCGACCGCGACGGACCACGTCGATTACGAAGGCTTCGAGATCCATGTCGTGCCGGCCACGCTGCCAGGCAGCGACACGCGCTATACCTACACCGGCTACGTGTGCCATCCGGGCGTGAATCCGGCGTTGCCCGGCCATGCGGTGCCGTTTCACGCGGACGGCGAGGAAAGCTTCGCGAGCCTCGACGAGGCGACCCACGAAGCCATCCACATCGGCAAGAGCATCATCGACGGCACGCACCCCGACCTGTCGGTACTGTCGCTCGTCACGCACGGCTTCTGAACCGGCCGACGCACGTCGCCGGCGATTGCCCGGGAGGTGCGGTCGAGGTTGCCGCCTCGGCGGACCGCTGCGCCAGCCGGACGATCGATCGCAGCGTGCCGTGGCTTTCAACCTTGCAACACGCGCGTCCGCCGCGGCCGCTGTCACATGTCGCGTCACATCACGACGCACGTTGCACGGTTGCTCGACGCGGCGCCCGGCCGTCATCATCAGCGATCCCGGCGGCCGATCCAGCGCGCTATGCGTTTCTCCCCATATCGTCTCGCGTCGGTGCGCCTATCATTTTTTTATCGTCCCTCCCGGCCATTACCTCATGCGCCCCCTTCTCCGTCCGCGCGTCGCCCGGCTGCGTATTGCCGCGCTGGCCGCCGTCGCCCTGCTTGCCGCGTGCACGATCACGCCGCCTTCGTCGTTACGCTCGGTCCTGACGATTCCGTCGGTCATACGCAGCGGCAACCTCGACCAGTATCGCGTCGAGGTCGCGCATCGTGTCGCCGAACGCAATCCGTCCGGCATGCTGCACGGCACACCGCAGGCCATGCTCCGTTCGCTCGTCGTCGTCGCCTTCACCGTCGATGGCAGTGGCCGCGTCGTCAACGCATCCGTCTATCGCAGCAACGGCGACAGCGAAGCGGAAGCGCTCGCGCTCGCGTCGCTGCGCCGCTCGGCTCCGCTGCCGGCGCCGCCGTCGCGGCTGCTCGACGGCAACGGCCGGCTCGAACTGATGGAAGGCTGGCTCTTCAACGACGACGGCCACTTCCAGCTGCAAAGCACCGCCTCCGCGCAGGCGCAATCGATCGACTGATGCGCCGCCGCGGCCCAATTGCCGGTGAGCGGCGGCGCTGGCTATAATTTTCCGCACTCGCGTGGCCATCACGCCGCGCATGCGTTCGCACGCCCCACCCGGCAAGCGAGCCGACCACGCCGGCACCGGGCGGCGGCGACCTACCCGTCTCCATCGTCGACCGGCGGGTGACGTCCGCGCGACGGCGCGCGTCCACGCCGCCACCGCGTCATCCGCATCACTCATTTGCCCGGCCGCTCCCGGCAGGCCGTCGCCTGCCCGAGCGTACGCTCGGCCGAGCACCCCAACGACAAAACGGAGACATCCATGTCCGCATCCCCCCCGGCCGTTGCACACGCAACCGGTTCGGCCGGCGCCGTCAGCCACCGGCGCATCGTGTTCGCGAGCTTCATCGGCACCGCGATCGAGTTCTACGATTTCTACGTGTACGCGACGGCCGCCGCGCTCGTCATCGGCCCCGTATTCTTCCCGCACGGCTCAGCAACGGCGCAAGCGCTGTCGGCGTTCGTCACGTTCGGCATCGCCTTCATCGCGCGCCCGATCGGCTCGTTCCTGTTCGGGCACTTCGGCGACCGCATCGGCCGCAAGTCGACGCTCGTCGCCTCGCTGCTCGTGATGGGCGTGTCCACCACCGCGATCGGCTTCGTGCCCGGCTACGACACGATCGGCGCGCTCGCGCCGGTGCTGCTGTGCGTGCTGCGCTTCGGGCAGGGGATCGGCCTCGGCGGCGAATGGGGCGGCGCGGCGCTGCTCGCGACCGAGCATGCGCCGCAGGGCAAGCGCGGCTGGTTCGGGATGTTCCCGCAACTGGGGCCGTCGGTCGGCTTCCTGATGTCGAACGGCCTGTTCTTCGCGCTCGCGCTGTCGCTGTCCGACGACCAGTTCCGCAGCTGGGGCTGGCGCATCCCGTTTCTCGTCAGCGCGGTACTCGTCGCGCTCGGCCTGTACGTGCGGCTCAAGATCACCGAAACGCCCGCGTTCCAGGCGGCCCTCGACCGCAACGAGCGCGTGCGCGTGCCGGTCGCGACACTCGTCACGCAGCACTGGCGGCCGACGCTGCTCGGCGCGCTCGCGATGGTCGTCTGCTACACGCTGTTCTACATCTCGACGGTGTTCTCGCTGTCGTATGGCGTGTCGGCGCTGCATATTCCGCGCCAGAGCTTCCTCGGCCTGCTGTGTTTCGCGGTCGTCTTCATGGGGCTCGCGACGCCGCTGTCCGCATGGGCGTCGGACCGCTTCGGGCGCAAGCCGGTGCTGGTCGTCGGCGCGATCGCCGCGCTGTTGTCGGGGTTCGCGATGGAACCGCTGCTCGGCAGCGGATCGATGCCGCTCGTCGCGCTGTTCCTGACGATCGAGCTGTTCCTGATGGGGGTGACGTTCGCCCCGATGGGCGCGCTGCTGCCGGAATTGTTCCCGACCAACGTCCGCTATACGGGCGCGGGCGTCGCGTACAACCTCGGCGGGATTCTCGGTGCGTCGATCGCACCGTATATCGCGCAACTGCTGGCCGCGCGCGGCGGACTGTCGTGGGTCGGCGGCTATGTATCGGTGGCGGCGGCGATCAGCCTGATCGGTGTCCTGCTGATGCGCGAAACGCGCGACGCGTCGCTCGTCTGACCCTCCGGGGCGACCCGGGTTGCAGGGCGGCGGGCGATGCCTATACTCGATCCTGGGCGTGTCGTCGCGCGCCCGGTCCCGCCCCGACAAGGAGCCGCCGCGATGAATATCCGCCTCGCCAATGCCGACCTCGTCCTGATCCTCGCGCTCGCACTGGGCGGCGCGCTACTGCTCGCGCTGCGGTTCCGGCCGAAGACCTGGCGCGGCCTCGTGTTCGAGGCGCTGCTGGCGAACCTGGCGGCCATCGCCGCCGTCGTCACGGTCGAGGCGTTGCTCGCGTGATCGCGGCCGCCGCGCCGCGTCAGGCGGTCAGCCGCGCGCGCAACGCGCCATAGGCGGGGCAGACCGCATCGATCGCGCCCAGCGCCTCGTCGACGGTCGGCATCGCGCCCGGCTCGCCGATCGACAGCGCATGCGGCGCGCCGCCGATGCCGCAATGGTGGCGCGACGTCGCGACGAAAATCATCACGGTCGGCCGCTGCAGTGCGTGCGCCATGTGCACGAACCCGGTATCGACGCCCACCACGAGCGCGGCCCGGCCAAGCGCCGCACCGAGTTCACGCACCGTCATCGCCGGTAACACGATCGCCCCCGGCGCACGCGCGGCGATATCCCGCGCGTCGTCATGCTCGGCCGCCGATCCCCACGGCAGCAGCACGCGCACGCCGCGCGCCATCATCTCCGTGGCAAGCGCGGCCCAGTGCTCGGCCGGCCATTTCTTGTCGGGATTGGACGTCGCGTGGAACAGCAGCATGAACGGCCCGCCGTCGGTCACGGCGGCCGGCAGGTTCGCATCCTGCGGCGCGACGATGCCGTGCATGGCGGGCCCTTCCGGCACGTAGCCGAGCGCTTCGCCGGCACTCACGCGCATTCCGTGCCATGCGTCGCAGTCCGGCCGCGGGCCGAAACGGTGCGAATACGCGAAGCGCGCGCCCGTTTCGCCGAGATCCTGCGTCTGGTAGCCGAAGCGACGCGCGCCACGCGCCAGCGACGAAATGATCGCGCTCTTGTACACGCCGTGCAGATCGATGACCGCGTCGTAGCGGTGCGCACGCAACGCGCCGATCGAGGCCGAGATCGCCTTCAGGTCGCCGGCATTGCGCAGTTTCTTGAAGCGGCGCAGCGGCGCGCCCAGGACGGCGCTCACACCCGGATGCCAGCGTACGACCTCCGCGCACGATTCGTCGACGGCCCAGTCGACCGTCACGCCGGGGAACGCGCGATGCAGGTCGGCGACGACGGGCAGCGTCTGGACGACGTCGCCGAGCGACGTCACTTTCACGATAAGGATGCGTTTCACGATTTGCGGGATTCTTGACTGGCCACCTTGGCATGCTAACGAGGTTGCTGTGCGCAGAAATTACGCCAACATTACATTTGCAACAAATTGCATCTCTTTGTGGATTTTTGTCGCTCACTAAGAACGTTTGACGCCCCCGCTGGCATCCCGTTCTTTTTATAATCCACTCTTTGCCCTCCGGCCCGAGCCAATGCCGCGCCCTGCCCTTCCCGCGCTGTTTCCCGCCCTCACCCGCCGCTCGCTGCGAATCTGGCGCCAATACGGAGTTTTCTGGCTCGGTGCGATCGTCGTCGGCCTCGCGGCCGTACTCTACGCCCGGTTGATCGACTGGGGTTACGAGACTTTCCGCGCGATGCGCGATCACGCCGTCTGGCTGCCGCTGCTGCTGACCCCGGCGATCGCCGCGTTGTCGGCATGGACGACACGTCGCTTTTTCCGCGGCGCCGAGGGCAGCGGCATCCCGCAGGTGATCGCGACGCTGCATGCCAGCCCGAGCGCATTCGGCGCCCGGCTGCTGACGCTGCGCATTCTGTTCGGCAAGGTGCTGATCTCGTTCCTCGGCATCCTCGGCGGCTTCACGATCGGCCGCGAAGGGCCGACCGTGCAGGTCGGTGCGGCGCTGATGTTCAACCTGCGACGCTTCTACCCGCGCTCGAACGCGCAGATCGAACGCCAGCTCGTGCTGGCCGGCGCGGCGGCCGGGCTGTCGGCCGCATTCAACACGCCGCTCGCGGGCATCGTGTTCGCGATCGAGGAACTGACCCGCAGCTTCTCCGCGCGCGCCAGCGGCGTGCTGATCACCGCGATCATCCTCGCCGGCGTTGTCGCGCTCGGGCTGAACGGCAACTACACGTATTTCGGCACGATCAACGCCGGGCTCCATTTCCCGAAGCTGCTGGCGGTCGCGGTGCTGGTCACCGCGATCGTGACGGGCATCGCGGGCGGCCTGTTCTGCTGGTTGCTGCTGAATACGGGGCGCTGGCTGCCCGCGCAACTGCTGGGCCTGTATCGCGAGCGGCCGGTCGCGTTCGCCGCGCTGTGCGGCTTCACGATCGCCGTCGTCGGGCTCGTGTCCGGCGGCACGACGTTCGGCAGCGGCTATGCGGAGGCGCGCGGCCTGCTCGACGGCAGTCAGCAGTTGTCGGTGTTCTATCCGCTCCTGAAGATGGTATCGATGGTCGCGTCGTACCTGCCGGGCATCCCGGGCGGGATCTTCGCGCCGTCGCTGTCGATCGGCGCCGGCTTCGGCAACGTGCTGCATGCCGTGTTCAGCGACATGAGCCTGCCGATGCTGATCGCGCTCGCGATGGTCGGCTATCTGGCCGCCGTCACGCAGGCGCCGATCACGTCGTTCGTGATCGTGATGGAAATGATCAACGGTCATGCGCTCGTGATTTCGCTGATGGCGACCGCGCTGGTATCGAGCCGGGTATCGCGCTTTTTCGCGCCGCCGCTCTACGAAACGCTCGCGCAGCGCTATCTCGCGCCGCCCGTCGCGGCCGCCGCGCCGGCCGCGGCAACCGCAGCGGCCGCGGCGGACAACATGACCGGCGTGACCGAACCCCAGGATGCAACCGCGGCCCCCGCCGATCCGCTCGACACGCTGCGCGACGAAAGCGGTAACGAGCCGGCCGCTGCGGCGGCGGCCGACAGCGCCGCGGACACGGCGACGACGCACGATGCCGGGCCGGCCGCGACCGACGCAAACGGCCCGGCGCAACAGCACGGCCCGCGCGACGCTCAGTAGATCACGACGGGCGCCGGCCGGTAGTAGACCGGCCGCGCCGGCACGACGATGCATCCGGCCAGCGTGATCGCGACGAGCGCGATGGCGATTGCGGTTCTTTTCATCGCGCGTCTGCCTCAAGCCCAGTGGCCGCGCGTCCAGAACCAGTTCGGACCGCGCTGGTCCCACTGCCCCGGCACCCATTGCATGCCGACGCGCTCGGTTTCCCAGTGGCCGCCGATCCATACGTAGCGGCCATGGTCCCAGTGCCAGTGCCCGCGCTCCCATACGTAGCCCACGCGCGTGGCCGGCACGACTTCATAGCGTACCGGCGGCGGCGCATTCGGCGCGACGACGACGATTTCCTCGGTGCGCACGGCGACCGGCTCCGCGATGACCATGCGCCCCTGCGGCGCGATCACGGGCGTGCCGACGAGAATCTCGTCCGCATGCGCGGCGAACGGTGCGACGACGGCCGACAGGCCCGCGGCCAACAGCGCGAGCGAAACGATGCGACGTGAAACGGGAGAGACAGCCATCACAACCTCCTGGTTGAACAAATGACGCGAGCGTATTCGTTCAATGCGGGAGAGTCGATTGCGGCCGACAGGCGCCGTGTTACGGCGTGCCCGAAAGTGCAACAGGGCGTAAGACGCGCACGGCGGCGGGTGCCGCCGTGCGGAGGGACACGCGCCAAGCGTCAGGCTTGCGGAATCTCGATCTTCACTTCGAGGACTTCGAGATCGTCCTGGCGCTCGAGGCTCACGCGGATGTCATCGTCCGAAATATGAACGTACTTCGAGATGACCGCGACGAGCTCTTTCTGCAGCGCCGGCAGGTAATCGGCCGGCGGCCGGCCGCCGACCCGCTCGTGCGCGATGATGAGCTGCAGGCGCTCCTTCGCGACCGATGCGGACTTCTTCTTCTCGCCGAGGAGAAACGAAAGGATGGACATGGGCGGCCTCCGTTACTTGCTGCCGAAGAGGCGCTGCAGCAGGCCCGGCTTCTGGTAATCGGTGAAGCGCAGCGGCTTGTCCTCGCCGAGGAAACGGGCGACGACGTCCTTGTACGCTTCCGCGACGTCCGTGCCGTCGATATGCACGGCCGGCAAACCCTGGTTCGACGCGTGCAGCACGGCTTCCGATTCGGGCACCACGCCGATCAGCTTGATGCGCAGGATCTCGCTGATGTCCTCGAGCGACAGCATCTCGCCTTCGCTCACGCGCTTCGGGCTGTAACGCGTGATCAGCAGGTGTTCCTTGATCGGCTCCTTGCCTTCGGTCGCGCGCTTCGTCTTCGACGACAGGATGCCGAGAATGCGGTCCGAGTCGCGCACCGACGATACTTCCGGGTTCGTGACGATCAGCGCTTCATCCGCGAAGTACATCGCGTGCAGCGCGCCGGCTTCGATACCGGCCGGCGAATCGCAGACGATGTATTCGAAGTCCATCGCGACGAGATCGTTCAGCACCTTCTCGACGCCGTCGCGCGTCAGCGCATCCTTGTCGCGCGTCTGCGACGCCGGCAGGATGAACAGGTTCTCGCACTTCTTGTCCTTGATCAGCGCCTGGTTCAGGTTCGCTTCGCCCTGGATCACGTTCACGAGGTCATACACGACGCGACGCTCGCAGCCCATGATGAGATCGAGGTTGCGCAGGCCGACGTCGAAGTCGATCACGGCCGTCTTGTGGCCGCGCAGCGCGAGACCCGACGCGAAGCTCGCGCTCGTCGTCGTCTTGCCCACGCCGCCCTTGCCCGAGGTCACCACGATGATTTTTGCCATTTACCCAATACCCTGTGTTCGTCAATGAGAGCCGATCGATCCGGAGCGCACCGCGTGAATTACGTCAGGCGCAGCGGTTCGATCATCAGTTTTTCCTCTTCGAGCCGGATCTGTACCGATTTGCCCAGTACGTCGGCGGGCAGCGGGTTCTCGGTCGTTCGATAGATACCCGCGATCGAAATCAGTTCCGGTTCGAGACACGTGCAGAAAATGCGCGCGTCGTGATTGCCGTGCACGCCCGCGAGGGCGCGGCCGCGCAGCGGCGCGTAGATGTGGATATTGCCTTCCGCGATGATTTCCGCGCCGTGACTGACCGGCGCGAGCACCACGAGGTCTCCTTTCGCGTAAATCTGCTGCCCCGAACGCAATGGCCGGTCGATCACCAGCGTCTGGCCGCCGGCCTGCACGAGCGTCGGCGCGGGCTCCGACGGCTGTTCGGGCGCCGCTGCGGCTGCCGGAGCGGCGGCGGTCTCGACGGCTGGCACGGCCGCCGGTTCCGCTTCGTCGGCAGGTTTCGCGGCCGGCGCGCGGCGATCGCGCGCCTCCAGCAACGGCAGGCCGGCTTCCCCCGCCCAGCCCTGCGTTGCCAGCGCGACGACGCCCACCGGACGCATCCGCACGTCGTTCAGCATCTGGCGGATGTCCGCGAGCGCGACGCGTTCGCCGTCAGCCAGGCGGCGGACGTCGATCGCGACGACATCGTCGGCGAAAAACTCGGGAGTCGCTTCGAAGCGCTTGACCAGTTCGGCACGCAACGCATCGAGATCGGTCGTCTTCACGGTGAACAGCAACGTATCGACCGATCCGCTGCGCAGCTCGAAGAATGGCGATTTTTTAAGCGACATGGACACTCTGCAAAAATTTTTTGCGTATTTTACAGGCGTCCACGCGTGCGGCCATTATTTTTGGGACTCGGGGTTGCTGCGGCCCGGGCGGACGCGCAACCGGCAGGCGGGCGGGCCGGCGGGCGATCGGGCTTTCATCGCGCCGCGCGGGGCTGGGGATGTCGAGGCCGCGTCAGTGCTTCACCTGCGACACGAACAGCGATTTCATCGCGCCGGGCATCCGCGCGATCGGCGCATGTTCGCCGGTGTTGCCGAAACCCGCGCGCTCGTAGAAGCGGACCGCGTTGCGGTTCGCGTCGGCGATCCACGCGTAAACGTCGGTGGCGCCGCGCTCGGCGAGCCATGCGGTAGCCGTCTCCAGCAGCAGCACGCCACCGCGCAGATGACGCACCGCATGCGCGACCCACAGTTCGCTGACGAACGCGCGCCGATCGGGCGTGTTGTCGAAATACGCGCCGATCATGCCGGCCGGATGGCCTTCGGTGTACAGCAGGAAAGTCGTCGACTCGTCGGACACGGCGCGCTGCGCGGCGATCGCCGACGCTGCGTCCGCTTCGACGGTCAGCAATTCGGCCTCCGGCGCTTCGCCGGGCGCGTAGGGCTCACGCAGCGATGCAGCGCGGAGTTCGCGATACACGCCGCCCTGATCGGCAGCGATACGACGAACGGTCAAGGTCGAACTCATGCAGGCACAGCCCCCTTCGGACAGCAAGCTATTAGCTTCAACCGAAAGCGGGGCATGAGTCAAATCGTAATTTTCAAACGCTGGCGCGGATCGAAAGGCGGCGGATGTCATCAGCGGCGACACACGTCGATCAGTGTGCAGTTGCAGCATCGGTGTGCGGACGCTGGCTGCCGGAGGGTGAACATGCGGCCGTCATCGGACGGATCGTCTCGTTCTCCTTGCGATGCGCGGCCATCAGGTTTTGAGCCGCATAACATTGCGTCGCTGCGACCGTAATGCTCCGTAATATAAGCCAACAAAAAACACGCCGCGCCCATACTTCACCGGCCGCTTTATTGCGATGCAACATTTGTTGCAGCCCCTTCACACCGGCGTGGGTCGCCGCACGTCGAGCCATTCGTCCGACAAACGACGCACCCGCCTGCGCGCCAATCCGCGTCGGCCGCATGTTTCAATCAGCGCGCGTCGGTCCGCAGCGGCCCGCATTGCGCGCGGCCCGTCGTTTGGAGCGCCAAGCCTAGCGCCGGAGTTTGGCAAGCGCGCGCACCGGTCGTATAACAGGCAGAACCGGACGACGATCCGGTGCCACCGCGCGCGTCGCGGACCACGAGGATTCGAACAAACTTGCATGCGGCCGCCCGCGGGCCGGCCGACTGGAGGGAGACAATGGCAATGACCAATGCACCGGCTTCGGGCTGGTCGGATGGCAAGCGTTATCTGTGGCTGCTCGGCGCGCTGACGATCACGCTGCCGATCCTCGCCGCACAGCTCGCGCTGTCGACGGGCCTTCACGTGTTCTGGTGGTTCGGCCCGCTGTTCGCGTTCGGCGTGATCCCGATCCTCGACACGCTGATCGGCGACGATCGCGACAATCCGCCCGAAGCCGTCGTGCCGCACCTCGAACGCGAACGCTATTACCGGTACATCGTTTATCTCGCGACTTTCGTCGAATACGTCGCGTTCTTCATGTGCGTGTGGATCGTCGGCACGCATGCGCTCGCGTGGTACGACTACGTCGGCTTCGCGCTGTCGCTCGGCGCCGCGACGGGCATCTCGATCAATACCGCGCACGAGCTCGGGCACAAGACCGACCGCTTCGAACGCTGGCTCGCGAAGATCACGCTGGCGCCGGTCGCGTACGGCCACTTCTACGTCGAGCACAATCGCGGCCATCACGTGCGCGTCGCGACCGCCGAGGACCCGGCAAGCGCGCGCTACGGCGAATCGTTCTGGGCGTTCCTGCCACGCACGGTGATCGGCAGCATCCGCTCCGCGTGGCGGCTCGAAAAGGCCCGCCTCGAGCGGCTCGGGCATTCGCCGTGGACCTGGCGCAACGAAGTGCTGCATGCGTGGGCGATGACTGCCGTCGTATGGGGCCTCGCGATCGCGCTGGCCGGCAAGGTCGTGATCCCGTTCCTCGTGATCCAGGCCGTCTACGGCGCGTCGCTGCTCGAGGTGGTGAACTACGTCGAGCACTACGGGCTCGGCCGTCGCAAGCTGCCGAGCGGCCGCTACGAACGCTGCACGCCGCAGCATTCGTGGAACAGCAATCACGTCGTCACGAACCTGTTCCTGTACCAGTTGCAGCGACACGCCGACCATCACGCGAATCCGACACGCTCTTACCAGGCGCTGCGCCACTTCGACGATGCGCCGCAATTGCCGGCCGGCTACGCAACGATGATCCTGTTCGCGTACGTGCCGCCGCTCTGGTATCGCGTGATGAATCCACGCGTCGTCGCGCACTATCGCGGCGACATGGCGCAGTCGAACATCAAGCCGTCGATCCGCGACAAGGTGCTGGCGCAATATCCAGCTGCGGCGTGATGGTTCGGTGAGGGCTGCGTAGAAGCTGGTGGACGCCGCTTGAAACGGTCGACGCACCGGCTTCCGGTTTGGCACGCGTGCGCGGTGCGGCAGCCATGCGACAACTGTCAGGAGTTCCGCCGGCCAGTTCGTCACGGGACGATGGTGTTCATCATGTAGCCACGCTGCATCGAAGATGCAACACGATCTGTGCGACACGATCCGTGCGCGTCGGCGACCCAAAACGAAAAACCCCTTGATCCTTCCGGATCAAGGGGCTTCGTATTTTGGCGGAGAGGGTGGGATTCGAACCCACGGTACGGGGAAACCGTACGCCTGATTTCGAGTCAGGTACATTCGACCACTCTGCCACCTCTCCTTCCTTACTGCATTTCGCGGCTGGTCGTTTCCGCGAGAAAAAGATTATAAGACGATCGCTTCGCGGCTGACAAGCCCTTTCTGCAAATTTTTTTGCGAGGGCTTCGGCAGGCTCGCGTTAGGACGCCTGTGCCGGCGCGTCGATCCGCTCCATGCCGCCCATGTACGGACGCAGCACTTCCGGCACCGTGACCGAGCCGTCCGCGTTCTGGTAGTTCTCCAGCACCGCGACGAGCGTGCGGCCGACCGCGAGACCCGAACCGTTCAGCGTATGCACGAGCTCCGGCTTGCCCTGCGCGTTGCGGAAGCGCGCCTGCATCCGGCGCGCCTGGAACGCCTCGGTGTTCGAGCAGCTCGAGATCTCGCGATAGGTGTTCTGCGCGGGCAGCCACACCTCGAGGTCGAACGTCTTCGCGGCCGAAAAGCCCATGTCGCCCGTGCACAGCGTGATCACGCGGTACGGCAGGCCGAGCTTCTGCAGGATCGCTTCCGCGTGGCCGACCATCTCGTCGAGTGCCGCGTACGACGTTTCCGGCGCGACGACCTGCACCATCTCGACCTTGTCGAACTGGTGCTGACGGATCATCCCGCGCGTGTCGCGGCCGTACGAACCGGCTTCCGAGCGGAAGCACGGGGAATGCGCGGTGAGCTTGATCGGCAGCGCGGCGCCGTCGACGATCGACTCGCGCACGGTGTTCGTCAGCGAAATCTCGGACGTGGAGATCAGGTATTGCGTGACCGTGTTTTCCGCGCCGCCCTTCTCGACGCGGAACATGTCGTCCGCGAACTTCGGCAACTGGCCCGTGCCGTACAGGATCTCCGGGTTCACGATGTACGGCGTGTACGTTTCGGTATAGCCGTGCTGCTGCGTGTGCGTGTCGATCATGAACTGCGCGAGGGCGCGGTGCAGGCGTGCGATCGGGCCGCGCAGCATCGTGAAGCGCGCGCCGGCGAGCTTCGCGCCCGTCTCGAAATCGAGGCCGAGCGGCGTACCGACGTCGACGTGATCCTTCACCTCGAAGTCGAACTGGCGCGGCGTGCCCCAGCGGCGCGCCTCGACGTTGTCGGCTTCGTCCTTGCCGACCGGCACGCTCTCGTGCGCGACGTTCGGCATGCCCAGCATCAGGTCGGACAGGCGCGCCTGGATCTCGCCGAGCTTGGCTTCCGACGCCTTCATGTCGTCGCCGATCCCGCCGACCTCGGCCATCACGGCCGACGTGTCCTCGCCCTTGCCCTTCATCGCGCCGATCTGCTTCGACAGGCTGTTGCGGCGCGCCTGGAGCTCTTCGGTGTGGGTCTGGATCGCGCGGCGTTCCGCTTCGAGTGCGGAGAACGCGGCGACGTCGAGGGTGTAGCCGCGATCGGCGAGGCGCTTGGCGACGCCGTCGAGGTCTTTGCGCAGCAACTGGATGTCGAGCATGGGAGGACTTGGAAAATCGTTGTGTAAGACGGGAATTCTAACGCACCGCGCGCCCGCCACGGCACCGGCCGGATGGACAACGCCGCAAATGGGCGACCATGGCAGTATCGCATTGCCGGTACGCCGCATCGGCGGTCGGCGAATTGCCGCGCGCCTCGCCATGACGGATCACGACACGACCGCGCCGGCTGGCGGCAACCGAATCAGGCGGAGCGCCAGTTCCGCGTCACGGCACACCTGGGAATCCGATGACCATCGAACTCGACAAGGATGTACGCGACCGCGCGATCGCGTCGCTGCAACGCTATTTCACGGAAAACATGGACGAGCCGATCGGCAACATCCAGGCCGGCGCACTGCTGCATTTCTTCATTCAGGAAGTCGCGCCGGCGATCTACAACCTCGCGGTCGCCGACGCGCAGGAACGCCTGCATGCGCGGGTGGCCGAACTCGACATCGAATGCCACGAAGAGCCGTTCGAATACTGGAAGAAACAGCAACCGGCCCGCAAGCGCTGACGCCTGAGCGGCGACGCAAGTCGAACCGGCCCGCGCGGCGCCGTCAGTCCTTCTTGCCGGCCTCGCGATCGAGCTCGCGCAGCCAGGCAAGCTTCTCGGCGATCTTCGATTCGAGCCCGCGCGGCACCGGCTGGTACCAGCGCGGCTCGCGCATCCCGTCCGGCAGGTACGTCTCGCCGGCCGCGTACGCATTCGGCTCGTCGTGCGCGTAACGATAGGCATGACCGTAGCCGAGCTCCTTCATCAGCTTGGTCGGCGCGTTGCGCAGATGCACGGGCACCTCGCGCGACTTGTCCTGCTTCACGAACGCCATCGCCTGGTTGAACGCGTTGTAGCCGGCGTTGCTCTTCGCCGCGCATGCGAGATAGATCACGGCCTGTCCGAGCGCGAGTTCGCCTTCCGGCGAGCCGAGCCGCTCGTAGGTTTCGGCCGCGTCGTTGGCCACCTGCAACGCGCGCGGGTCGGCCAGACCGATGTCTTCCCACGCCATCCGCACGATGCGCCGCGCGAGATACTTCGGGTCGGCGCCGCCGTCGATCATCCGGCAGAACCAGTACAGCGCGCCGTCCGGGCTCGAGCCGCGCACCGACTTGTGCAGCGCCGAAATCTGGTCGTAGAAGTTGTCGCCGCCCTTGTCGAAGCGCCGCGCGTTCAGCGTCATCGCATTGCTGACGAAATCGGCATCGATGGTCGCGACGCCGGCCGACGTCGCCGCCGTCTGCGCCTGTTCGAGCAGGTTCAGGAAGCGGCGCGCGTCGCCGTCCGCGTAGCCGACGAGCGTATCGATCGCCTTGTCGTCGAACGCGAGGCCGTCGAGCGCGATTTCCTGCGCGCGCTTCAGCAACTGGCGCATCTCGTCGTCGTTCAGCGACTTCAGCACGTACACCTGCGCCCGCGACAGCAATGCCGAATTGACCTCGAAACTCGGGTTTTCGGTCGTCGCGCCGATGAAGGTCACGAGGCCCGATTCGACGAACGGCAGCAGCGCATCCTGCTGCCCCTTGTTGAAGCGGTGGATCTCGTCGACGAACAGGATCGTGTGGCGACCGGTGCGGTTCAGCGTGTCCTTCGCCTGCTCCATCGACTCGCGGATGTCCTTCACGCCGCCGAGCACCGCGGACAGCGCGATGAACTCGCAATCGAACGCGAGCGCGGTGAGCCGCGCGAGCGTCGTCTTGCCGACGCCGGGCGGCCCCCACAGGATCATTGAATGCGGCTTGCCCGATTCGAACGCGAGCCGCAGCGGCTTGCCTTCGCCCAGCAAATGCGTCTGGCCGATCACCTCGGCGAGCGTTTTCGGCCGCAGCGCCTCGGCGAGCGGGCGGCGCGGCTCGACTTGAAACAGGTCGGACATGAACCCTCGCTCCACATCAAACGGTCGCGGCCGAACCGGCCGCCGGACCCGACATTATGACAGCCGCGCGAGCGCGCCGCCGGGCTCGGGGGTGCAGTGCTCACGCCCAATACCCGTGTCCGGCGCCCGCGCCGGCACCCGCGTCTGGTACCCGTGTCTGGCACCCGCTCTCAAAACAACACGGGCCTGCCGTCGCCGGCAGGCCCGTGTCGGGAAAACGTGCAACGGAGATCAGCCGTTGATCACGTCCGCGCCCTTCGGCACGACGAACTTGAACGTATCGCCCTTCAGCGGCGGGTTCGTCTGGATGTTCGTGAAGGTCAGCAGCGTGACGTTGCCGAACACGTCGTGCAGCTCCATCGCGGCGAGCGTGCCGTTGCGGAAGCCGATGCCGATCCGCTGGAACTGCGTGTCCTGCGCCTTCGGCAGCATCTCGAGCCAGTCGATGCCGCCCTTCTCGCCCGCATCGCGCAACGTGTAGTTCTTGTCGAGATCGTTGCTGCCGAACAGGATCGCGGCCGGGCTCGCGCCCAGTGCGCCGTTCAGCTTGCGCTCGGTGACCTGGTTCAGGTCGCGGTCGTACACGTAGAGCTTGTCGCCGTCGGCCTGCAGCACCTGCTGGTAAGGCTTCTGGTACGTCCAGATGAACTTGCCGGGCCGCGCGAACACGAACGTGCCGCTCGAATTGTCGGTGGGCTTCGGCGCGGCCTGCGCGGCGCTCGCGCCCTTGGCCGGCGCCTTGACGATCTGCTGCGTGAAATCGCCCTTCGCCGAACGCACTTGCGACACGAAGGCCTTCAGTTGCTCGGTGCCGCCCGCGAACGCGTGCGTCGCCGCGAGCATCAGCGACGCGCCGGCGAGCGCCGCGCCGAGCCAGCGCCGCGTCGAACGAAGGGATGGGACGAACGAAAGTTGCTGCATATTGCGGTTTTCTCCCTGGGTGGCCGGCGCTGCGGGCGCCGCGGACTCATTCCGCGTCGCGCGCCGGCACAAGAATTTCGCGGTTGCCGCTCGACGACATCGCCGACACGAGCCCCGACTGCTCCATCTGCTCGAGCAGCCGCGCCGCACGGTTATAGCCGATCCGCAGATGGCGCTGCACGAGCGAGATCGACGCGCGGCGGTTCTTGATGACGATCTCGACCGCCTGGTCGTACAGCGGATCAGACTCGCCGCCGCCTTCGCCGGTTCCCGCGCCGGCCGAGCCCTCGTCGCCGTCGGCGGTGCCGCCTTCGAGCAGGCCCTCGACGTAGTTCGGCTCGCCCTGCTCCTTGAGCTTCTCGACGACGCGATGCACCTCGTCGTCGGCGACGAACGCGCCGTGCACGCGCACCGGCAGCCCCGAGCCCGGCGGCAGGTAGAGCATGTCGCCCATCCCGAGCAGCGATTCGGCGCCCATCTGGTCGAGAATCGTGCGCGAGTCGATCTTCGACGACACCTGGAACGCGATCCGCGTCGGCACGTTCGCCTTGATCAGGCCGGTGATCACGTCGACCGACGGGCGCTGCGTCGCGAGAATCAGGTGGATGCCGGCCGCGCGCGCCTTCTGCGCGATCCGCGCGATCAGCTCCTCGACCTTCTTGCCGACGACCATCATCAGGTCGGCCAGCTCGTCGATCACGACGACGATGTTCGGCAGGCGGCCGAGCGGCTCCGGATCGTCCGGCGTCAGGCTGAACGGGTTCGGGATCTTCTCCTCGCGCTTCGCCGCCTCGTCGATCTTGTTGTTGTAGCCCGCGAGGTTGCGCACGCCGAGCTTGCTCATCAGCTTGTAGCGGCGCTCCATCTCCGCGACCGTCCAGTTCAGCGCATGACCGGCCTGGCGCATGTCGGTGACGACCGGGCACAGCAGGTGCGGAATGCCTTCGTAGACGCTCATTTCGAGCATCTTCGGATCGATCAGGATCAGGCGCACCTGCTCGGCGGTGGCCTTGTACAGCAGCGACAGGATCATCGCGTTGATCCCGACCGACTTGCCCGAGCCGGTCGTACCGGCCACCAGCAGGTGCGGCATCTTCGCGAGATCCGCGCACACCGGCTTGCCGCCGATGTCCTTGCCGAGGCTCAGCGTCAGTGCCGACGATGCGGCCGCATACACCTCGGAGCCGATGATCTCGGACAGGTGCACCGTCTGGCGGCGCTGGTTCGGCAGCTCGAGCGCCATGTAGTTCTTGCCGGGGATCGTCTCGACCACGCGGATCGACACGAGCGACAGCGAGCGCGCGAGATCCTTCGCGAGATTGACGATCTGGCTGCCCTTCACGCCGGTGGCCGGCTCGATCTCGTAGCGCGTGACGACCGGGCCCGGATACGCGGCGACGACGCTCGCCTCGACGCCGAAGTCCTTCAGCTTCTTCTCGATCAGGCGCGACGTGAATTCGAGCGTATCGGCGGAAATCGCTTCCTGCGTCTTCGGCGCGGGGTCGAGCAGCGACACCGGCGGCAGCGTCGAATCGCCCGGCAGGTCGGTGAAGAGCGGCACCTGGCGCTCGCGCTCGACGCGCTCGGACTTCGCCGGTGTGACGACCGGCGGCACGATCGTCACCGGCTCGTGATCCTCGATGCGCACGCGCTCCTCTTCGACCTTGCCTTCGCGGCGCACCGCCGCGGCCTCGCCGAGCTTGCGGTCGCGCTCGGCCTCGCGGCGCAGCTTCGCGACGTTGACGGCGGACAGGATCGCGCCGCCGACGCGCTCGGCGACCGACAGCCACGAGAAGCGGAAATACAGCGACAGGCCTATCGCGAGCGCGATCAGCAGCAGCAGCGTGCCGCCCGTGAAGCCGAACGCATGCGACATCGCGCCCGCGACGGCCTCGCCGACGACGCCGCCCGGCGCACGCGGCAACTGCACCTTCAGCGACCACATGCGCAGCGCCTCGATGCCGTCACAGGCGAGCACGACCAGCACGAACGCAAAGATTTCGGTGAGCCAGCCGATCGGCCGCTCCGGTTCGTCGGGAATCGCCTCGTGGCGCGTGATGCGGCGGTAATTGACGGCGATGCGCCGCCCGAGCGGCACGATCAGCCAGTAGGCCGACAGGCCGAACAGCAGCAGGATGATGTCGGCCGTCCACGCGCCCACGCGGCCGGCCCAGTTCGAGATGTGATCGACCTGGGCGGCGTGCGTCCAGCTCGGATCGCGCCGGCTGTAGCTCAGCAGGGCCATCACCAGAAAGGCGCAGAGCGCGACCTGGAGAATCCAGCGGATCTCCGTGAGGAGCTTCGACATCCGGTGCGGCAACGCCTGTGCCGGGGCGGAATAAGGAGCTTTTGCCATGAATCCGTATAAAGAGGACGGGCCGTGCGCCCGCCTGTCGTTCGATCGCGCTTATTGTAAACGCTGCACCGCGCCGCCAAGTGTAAATGACGGTTACATAACGGGGACGGGGCGCCGAACTGGCGCCGCCGGCCACCACAAGCCGGCCGGATAGCCTATACCCGCGGCAACGCGCGTCGTCACCCGGCAGCCTGCCGCCCGGCGCGCTGGCCCGTACGGACGGCACGCCCCGAGACGCTATCGGCGCGATTGAAACTCTCGTTCGGCAGCGCAGCAACGGGGCCTTTATAATGCGCGTCTGATACCCATCTATGACGGCATCCCGGTCACCCCGGATCGCACGGCGAGCCCTACCCCGCCCGCCGGCCGCCTTTTACGGATTCGCACATGTCCACGCCCAAACACGCCAAAGTCCTGATTCTCGGTTCCGGCCCCGCCGGCTACACGGCCGCCGTCTACGCGGCACGCGCCAACCTGTCCCCGGTGCTGATCACCGGCATCGCGCAGGGCGGCCAGCTGATGACCACGACCGACGTCGAAAACTGGCCGGCTGACGCGAAAGGCGTGCAAGGTCCGGAGTTGATGGCGCGCTTCCAGGAGCACGCGGAGCGCTTCAACACCGAAATCGTCTTCGACCACATCCACACCGCGAAACTGCACGAGCAGCCGATTCGCCTGATCGGCGACTCGGGCGAATACACGTGCGATTCGCTGATCATCGCGACCGGCGCGTCCGCGCAGTATCTCGGCCTGCCGTCCGAGGAAGCGTTCATGGGCAAGGGCGTGTCGGCCTGCGCGACCTGCGACGGCTTCTTCTATCGCAACCAGGAAGTCGCGGTGATCGGCGGCGGCAACACGGCCGTCGAGGAAGCGCTCTACCTGACCGGCATAGCGAAGAAGGTCACCGTGATCCACCGCCGCGACAAGTTCCGCGCGGAGCCGATCCTGATCGACCGCCTGCTGGAGAAGCAAAAGGAAGGCGTCGTCGACATCAAGTGGGATCACGTGCTCGACGAGGTGACGGGCGAGGAGTCCGGCGTCACGGGCCTGCGCATCAAGAACGTGAAGACCGGCGCGACGGAAGACCTGCTCGTACAGGGCGTGTTCGTCGCGATCGGCCACAAGCCGAACACCGACCTGTTCCAGGGCCAGCTCGAGATGAAGGACGGCTACATCCTGACGAAGAGCGGCCTGCAAGGCAACGCGACGTCGACGAGCGTGCCGGGCGTGTTCGCCGCGGGCGACGTGCAGGACAACGTGTACCGCCAGGCGATCACCAGCGCGGGCACCGGCTGCATGGCCGCACTCGACGCGCAGCGTTACCTCGAAAGCCTGCACGACAAGAAGTAAGCCGGAAGCCTTTTCGCGGCCGGCGCTACAATGGCGTCCGCTGCCGCGAAGCAGGCTCGACCGGAAAGCCGCTGCCGCCGCGCAGCGGCTTTTTTTGTGCCCGCGCGCCCGAACGCGCCTGCCCCGTTACCGAATCATGGCGAAGAACCAGCCCCATCCGAGCGATCCCGCGAAGCGGAAGATCGCTGCCCGTCCCGTGACCCCGGCGCCCGAGGCGCCGCCGCCCGTGCCCGACGCGGCCGCGTTGCGCGGCCAGGGCCTCGCGGGCCTCGGCGCGTTGCGCAAGTCGCTGCAAGGCGAAGCCGATCGTCGCGAACGCGCGCGCATCGAAACCGCGCAGGCCGAGCGCAAGGCGGAAGCCGACGCGAACCTGTTCCGCAACGAAATCGGCACGATCCGGCCGCTGAACGCGCCGCCGCGCGCGTCGTCGGGCCGCATGCCGCCCGACCCGGTGCCGAAACAGACGCAGCGCGACGAGGAAGCCGTGCTGAACGCGACGCTGTCCGACGAATTCGATCCCGAGACGCTGCTCGACAGCGACGACTCGCTGTATTACCACCGCCCCGGCATCAGCCGCGACGTCGTGCGCAAGCTGCGTAGCGGCGCGTGGATCGTGCAGGCGCAGATCGACCTGCACGGCATGCGGCGCGACGAAGCGCGCGATGCGCTCGCCGAATTCATCCGCGAAGCCGGCAAGAAAGGGCTGCGCTGCCTGCGCGTGATTCACGGCAAGGGGCTCGGCTCGATCGGCAAGGAACCGGTGCTGAAGGGCAAGGTGCGCGCGTGGCTCGTGCAGAAGGAAGAAGTGATCGCGTTCTGCGAGGCGCGCGGCCACGACGGCGGCGCGGGCGCGGTGCTCGTGCTGCTGCAGCCGCACGCGGCGCCGGCCGACCGGGGGCCGCGTGCCGCATCCTAGGCTGACGCTCGCGATCGCGATACTGGAGGCGATCGCCACGCTGGCCTTCGCGATTTCGGGGTTCATCGAGGCGCGCAAGAACCGCCTCGACTCGGTCGGCACGTTCGTCGTCGCGCTCGCGACCGCCTTCGGCGGCGGCACGCTGCGCGACATCCTGCTCGAGCGCCGGCCGTTCTACTGGGTCGTGCACGACGACTACGTGATCGCGATCTTCGTGCTCGCGCTGTTCGCGCCGTTCGTGCTGCGGATGCTGTCGCGGCTGTCGGCCGAACGGCTGCTGCTGATCGCCGATGCGATCGGGCTCGGCATCTTCAGCATCTCGGGCACGTCGATCGCGCTCGACGCCGAGATGCCGCGCTTCATCGCGGTGATGATGGGCGTGATCACCGGCGTGGTCGGCGGGATCGTCCGCGACGTGCTGTGCAACGACATCCCGCTGATCCTGCGCGATTCGCGGCCGTACGCGACCTGCGCGTTCGTCGGCTGCTGGTTCTACCTGCTGCTTGTGTGGCTGCAGTTCGACTCGGTGTACAGCGTGCTGCTCGCCACCGGCTTCATCCTCGTCGCGCGGCTCGCGACGTTCAAGTTCGACGTGCGGTTGCCGCATTGACCGGCGCATCCGCGCGCGCGTCAGCCGCATCGCAAAACGAAAAAGGGGCCGTTCATCGAAACGGCCCCTTTGTCTTTCATTCAGCGCAAGCGTCGCGTCACGCGATCCGCTCTTCCGACGCCGGATCGAACAGCACGGCCTTCGACACGTCGAACAGCAGCGACTGCGTCTGCCCCGGCTGCGGGTTCGCGGCCGGATGCACGCGGCTCACGATCCGCTTGCCGTTCACCTGCGCGAACACGTGCGTGTCCGGCCCGGTCGGCTCGGTCACGTCGACGCGCACGTCGATCGGCTGCAGGTTCGACGCCTCGCCGTTGTGCGCGTTGCGTGCGTCGGTGATGCGCTCCGGACGCAGGCCCAGGATCACCTCGCGGCCGACGTGCGACTTCAGCTTCGCCGCGTCGAACGGCAGGATCAGCGCGCTGCGCGCGAGGCCCGTGTCGATCTCGAGCGCGATTCCGCCGCCCTGCTCGACCAGCTTGCCGTTGATGAAGTTCATCGGCGGCGCGCCGATGAAGCCCGCGACGAACAGGTTCGACGGCGAATCGTAGATGTCCTGCGGCGCGCCGAACTGCTGGACCACGCCGTCCTTCATCACCGCGATCCGGTCGCCGAGCGTCATCGCCTCGATCTGGTCGTGCGTCACGTAGACGATCGTCGTGCCGAGACGCTGGTGCAGCAGCTTGATTTCCGCGCGCATCTCGATGCGCAGCTTCGCGTCGAGGTTCGACAGCGGTTCGTCGAACAGGAACAGCGACGGATCGCGTGCGAGCGCGCGGCCCATCGCGACGCGCTGCCGCTGGCCGCCCGACAGCTGGCCCGGCTTGCGGTCGAGCAGGTGCTGGATCTGCAGCATCGCCGACACGCGGTCGACGATCTGCTGCTGCTCGCTCTTCGGCACCTTGCGGATGTTCAGCCCGAACGAGATGTTCTCGCGCACCGTCATCGACGGATACAGCGCGTACGACTGAAACACCATCGCGATGTCGCGATCCTTGGGCGACAGGTCGTTGACGACCTTGCCGTCGATGCAGATCTCGCCGCTCGTGACCGTCTCGAGCCCGGCGATCATGTTGAGCAGCGTCGATTTCCCGCAGCCCGAGCCGCCGACCAGGATCAGGAACTGTCCGTCCTCGATCTCGATGTCGACACCCTTCAGGACCGGCACCCCGTTCGGGTAGGTCTTGTACACGTCACGGATGGAAAGGCTTGCCATGCTGTGAATCCTCTGTCTCGTCTCGCGCGGCGCACTCGGGCGCCGCGTCGGGTTCGTTTCGATGCGCCGCGCGTGGTGCGCGGCCGGTTCGTCGTATCGGATGAAGCCGCGCTTACCCCTTCACCGCGCCTGCCGTCAGCCCGCGCACGAAGTAGCGGCCGGCGACGATGTAGACGAGCAGCGTCGGCAGCGCGGCAATGATCGCGCCGGCCATGTCGACGTTGTATTCCTTCACGCCCGTCGACGTGTTGACGAGGTTGTTCAGCGCGACCGTGATCGGCATCGAGTCGACGCCGGAGAACACGATCCCGAACAGGAAGTCGTTCCAGATCTGCGTGAATTGCCAGATCAGGCACACCATGAAGATCGGCAGCGACACCGGCAGCAGGATCTTCGTGAAGATCGTGAAGAAGCCCGCGCCGTCGATGCGCGCGGCCTTCACGAGTTCGGCCGGCACGCTCACGTAGAAGTTGCGGAAGAACATCGTCGTGAACGCGATCCCGTACACGACGTGCACGAACACGAGGCCCGGAATCGTGTTGGCGAGGCCGAGCATCCCCTGCAGGCGCGCCATCGGCAGCAGGATCACCTGGAACGGGATGAAGCAGCCGACCAGCATCATCGTGAACAGCGCGTCCGCGCCGCGAAAGCGCCAGTGCGTGAGCACGTAGCCGTTGAACGCGCCGATCAGCGACGAGATCAACACGGCCGGAATCACCATCTGCAGCGAGTTCAGGAAGAACGGCTTCATCCCGTCGCAGCGCACGCCGGTACAGGCGCCGCTCCAGGCCTTCACCCACGGATCGACGGTCCACGAGGTGGGCGGCGTCAGCAGGTTGCCGGTGCGCAACTGGTCGAGGTCCTTGAACGACGTCGACAGCATCACGTAGATCGGGAACAGGAAATACAGCGCGAACAGGATCAGTGCCGCATAGATCACTGCCCGGCTGATCGTCATCTTAGGCTGCATTGCGGGTGCTCCTCGATTCCATATACATCAGCGGCACCAGCACCGCGACCACGGTCGCGAGCATCATCACCGAGGACGCCGCGCCGAGCCCGAGCTGGCCGCGGTTGAACGAAAACGTGTACATGAACATGGCCGGCAACGACGACGACGTGCCCGGGCCGCCCGCAGTCAGCGCGACGACGAGGTCGAAGGTCTTGATCGTGATGTGGCAGAGGATCAGCAGCACCGAGAAGAACACCGGGCGCATGCTCGGGATCACGATCTTGCGGTAGATGGTCGGCAGCGTCGCGCCGTCGACCTGCGCGGCCTTGAAGATCTCGCCGTCGACACCGCGCAGCCCCGCGAGGAACAGCGCCATCACGAAGCCGGTCGATTGCCACACGGCCGCGATCACCACGCAGAAGATCGCCTTGTCCGGATCGTCGAGCCAGCCGAACGAGAAGCTCGTCCAGCCCCAGTCGTGCATCACCTTCTCGAGGCCGAGGCCCGGGTTCAGAATCCATTGCCACGCGGTGCCGGTGACGATGAACGACAGCGCCATCGGGTACAGGAAGATCGCGCGCAGCGCGCCTTCGTTGCGAATCCGCTGGTCGAGCAGGATCGCGAGGAACAGCCCGAGGCCGACGCAGATCGCGATGAACGGAATCCCGAACCAGCCGAGGTTCGCGGCGGAGGTCCACCACACGTCGTTCTGGAACAGGTCCGTGTAACGGCCGAAGCCGTCGAATTCGTAGTTGGGCAACAGCCGCGAGCGGGTCAGCGACAGATAGCCGGTAATCAGGATGAAGCCGTAGATGAACACCACGGCGATCGCGACGCTCGGCGCGAGCACGAGCTTCGGGATCCAGCGATCGGCGAAGGCCGACATCGGCGACGTACGCCGTGCGGCGGCAGCGCCGGATCCGTTTCCGCTAAGAGGGGCAGCCACTTGATTCGACTCCTGGAACGAGGGCGACGCAGGCCGGGCCGGCGCCGGGTACGGCACGGGCCCGCGGGCGAGCCCGTTTGCTGCACATGCAAAAACGCCCGGCCGATGAAGCGTGTCCGGCCGGGCGCCTGGCGCGCGTTACTTGACCTTCGCGGCCTTCGCGAGCGCGGCGACCGCGCTCTTCGAATCCTGCTGCGAGTTCATGAACTTCGTCACGACGTCGGTGATCGCGCCGGCGGTCGCGTCGCCTTGCGCCATGCCGTGCGCGAGCGACGGCACGAAGCCGCCCGACTTGATCGCGGTCTGCTCGTCGGCATACGACTTCTTCGCGCAGTCGTCGAACTTGTCCATCTTCACGCCGAGACGCACCGGCACCGAGCCCTTCAGCAGGCTGAACTGCTCCTGGAACTCGGGCGTCATGATCGTCTTCGCGAGCGCGAGCTGGCCCGGCGTCGCGTTCTTCTCGCCCTTCTGCTGGAAGAACACGAACGAATCGACGTTGAACGTGTACGAATTCGCGGTGCCCGGCACCGGCGCGCAGATGTAGTCCTTGCCCGCCTTCTTGCCGGCGTTTTCGAATTCGCCCTTCGCCCAGTCGCCCATGAACTGCATGCCGGCCTTGCCGTTGATGACCATCGCGGTCGCGAGGTTCCAGTCGCGGCCGTTACGGCCGGTGTCGAAGTAGCCCTGGATCTTGCGCACCGTGTCGAACACCGACAGCATCTGCGGCGACGTCAGCGTCGCCTGGTCGAGGTCGACCAGCGCCTTCTTGTAGAACGCCGGGCCCTGCGACAGCACGACGTCTTCCCACAGCGTCAGGTCCTGCCACGGCTGGCCGCCCATCGCGACCGGCTGGATGCCCGCGGCCTTCAGCTTGTCGGCCACCGCGAAGAATTCGGGCCAGGTGGTCGGCACCTTCGCGCCGACCTTGTCGAGCGCGGCCTTGTTGATGTACAGCCAGTTGACGCGGTGCACCGAGAACGGCGCGGCGACGGTATGGCCCTTGTACTTGATGATCTTGTCGATTTCCGGCGGCAGGTTCTGCTTCCAGTCGCCGGCGGCCGAATCGATGTTGACGAGCACGCCCTGGTCGGCCCAGTCCTGGATCAGCGGGCCCTTGATCTGCGCGGCCGACGGGGAATCGCCGCTGATCACCTTGGTCTTCAGCGCGGTCATCGCCGCGGCGCCGGCGCCGCCCGCGACCGCGAAGTCCTTCCACACGTAGCCCTGCTTCTGCAGGTCGTCCTTCAGCACGCCGACGGCCTTCGACTCGCCGCCCGAGGTCCACCAGTGCAGCACGGTTACGTTCTCGGCTGCCTGCGCCGCCACGGCGCCAGCCATCAGACCCGCGGCGCAGAGCGCGCCCATGATCGAGCGAACTTTCATTACTTATCTCCTCCAGACTGAATCAACTCGTGAGGTTCCCCGACGGGGAACCGGCTTCTTGATAAACGACGGGGAAATCGAGCCGCGGGACGCATGCAGCGTACGGGGCCGATGACCGGCCGGGCTCTTACAGAAAGCGTGAATCGAGATTCAACGGCGTGTCTCCTCTTTGTGTTTCTGGCCCACCGCGATGCTGCGGCGCGAGCCCGGGGGCGACGGCGCGCAATGATGCGCTCCGTCAATGTCCGATACCATTCGGCACAAGGCGCTCCCGAAGGCGAAGCTCGCGCAGTTCATCGACCGCACTTCTTTTTTTCTTCACCCAGGTGCTACCCCTTGCGGCGGATTGTAGTTAAACTACAATTCAGTGTCAAAAATATTTTTATCGCACTACGGATCGCTTCCAGCACCCCCAACACGGCGGAGACACATGCATACCGATTCCAGCTTTACCTTCGTACTTTTCGGCGGCACCGGCGATTTGTCGATGCGCAAGATCCTGCCCGCGCTGTTCGAAGCGCACCGTGCGAACATGCTGGCGGACGGCGGTCGGATCGTGGCCGTCGCACGACACGAATCGGATCGGGCGGGCTATCTCGAATGGGTCGACACGCACGTGAAGCCGCATGCGGCGAAGGCGGCCGGCAACGCGTTCGACGACGCGGCCTGGAAGTCGTTTCTCGACCGCATCGAGTACGTGAAGCTCGATCTCGGCCGCGCGGAGGACTACGTCGTGCTGCGCGACGCGATCGCATCGCTGCCCGGCATCCGCGTGTTCTATCTCGCGACCGGCCCGTCGCTGTTCGTGCCGATCTGCAAGGCGCTCGCGTCGGTCGGCCTGAACGAAGGCTCGCGCATCGTGCTGGAGAAGCCGCTCGGCTACGACCTGAAGTCGTCCAACGCGATCAACGACGCGGTCGGCGAGATCTTCGCGGAAGGCCAGATCTACCGGATCGACCACTACCTCGGCAAGGAGCCGGTACAGAACCTGCTCGCGCTGCGCTTCGGCAATGCGCTGTTCGAGCCGCTGTGGCGCCGCGAATGGGTCGAGAGCATCCAGATCACGATCGCGGAAGAGCTCGGCGTCGAGGCGCGCGGCGATTTCTACGACAATACGGGCGCGCTGCGCGACATGGTGCAGAACCACCTGCTCCAGCTGCTGTCGATCGTCGCGATGGAGCCGCCGCACTCGATGGATTCCGACTCGGTACGCGACGAGAAGCTGCGCGTGCTGCGCGCGCTGAAGCCGATCGATCCGCGCGACATCGGCAAGGTCGCGGTGCGCGGCCAGTATCATGCGGGCGTGATCAAAGGCGCGCAGGTGCCGGCCTACGCGACCGAGCCGGGCGTGAAGCCCGACAGCCAGACCGAAACCTTCGTCGCGCTGAAGGTCGAGATCGAGAACTGGCGCTGGGCCGGCGTGCCGTTCTTCCTGCGCACCGGCAAGCGTCTGGCCGACCGCGTCGCGGAGATCGTCGTCAACTTCCGCCCGGTGCCGCATTCGGCGCTCGGGCCGACCGCGCTGCGCCCCGGTTCGAACCGTCTCGTGATCCGGCTGCAGCCGAACGAGACGATCCGCCTGTACTGCCTCGCGAAACAGCCGGGCGAAGGGATGAACCTCGCGAGCGTGCACCTCGACCTCGCGTTCGACCAGTTCTTCAAGGAAGGGCAGATGGAGGCGTACCAGCGCCTGCTGCTCGACGTGATCAACGGCCGGCTCGCCCTGTTCGTGCGTCGCGACGAGCAGGAAGCCGCCTGGCAATGGGTCGAGCCGATCCTGAACGAATGGGCGCGCACGCTCAAGCCGCCGAAGCCGTACGCGGCGGGCACGTGGGGGCCGGCCGCGTCGAGCGCGATGCTCGCGCAGCACGACACCTGCTGGCTCGAAGAAGAAAACTGATGCAAACCGTTGCGGCGTACGCCACCGTACGCGGCAACGCGCCTCACGATTCGTACGATTTGAACAGACAAAGCAGTCCGGAGGAGATGTGATCGAGATCCACGCTTTCGACACCCAGGAAGCGCAAAGCGAAGCGCTCGCGCGCGCCGTCGGCGATGCGCTGCGCGCGGCGCTTGCCGGCCCCGCGCGCCCCACGCTCGCGGTGTCCGGCGGCACCAGCCCGCGCCCGTTCCTGCATACGCTGTCGCACGCGGCGCTCGACTGGGCCGGCGTCGACGTCACGCTGGTCGACGACCGCTGGGTGCCGGACGACGACGCGGCCAGCAACGCGCAACTCGTGCGCGACACGCTGCTGCAGCGCGCGGCGGCCCCTGCCCGCTTCCTGCCGCTCGTCGACACGCGCAGCACGCTCGACGCGCACGTCGCCGCGTTGAACGCGAACCCCGACTACCGCGTGCCGACCGTCGCCGTGCTCGGCATGGGCGAGGACGGCCACACCGCGTCGATCTTCGCCGACGCACCCGAATGGGACCACGCGATCACGACGTCCGAGCGGTTCGTCGCCGTGCATCCGGGCGCGGCGCCCCATGCACGCGTGAGCTATTCGCTCGATGCGCTCAAGCGCGTCGACCGGCTGTTCCTGCTGATCGCGGGCGCCCGCAAACGCGACGTGCTCGACGCCGCGGCCGCGTCGCTGCAGAAGAACGCGATTTCCCAACTGGCCAACGACAAGGGGACCCAGCTCGATGTCTACTGGTGCGCAAAGTAAGGCGGTCGTCGCGGGTCAGCATGCCGACGGCCCGCGCCTGCTCGCGGACGTCGGCGGCACCAACGCGCGCTTCGCGCTGGAAACCGGCCCCGGCGAGATCACGCAGATCCGCGTGTATCCCGGCGCCGACTATCCGACGATCACCGACGCGATCCGCAAGTATCTGAAGGATGTGAAGATCAGCCGCGTGAACCACGCGGCGATCGCGATCGCGAACCCGGTCGACGGCGACCAGGTCACGATGACCAACCACGACTGGAGTTTCTCGATCGAGGCGACGCGCCGCGCGCTCGGCTTCGACACGCTGCTGGTCGTCAACGACTTCACCGCGCTCGCGATGGCGCTGCCGGGCCTGACCGATGCCCAGCGCGTGCAGGTCGGCGGCGGCGCACGTCGCCAGAACAGCGTGATCGGCCTGCTCGGGCCCGGTACCGGGCTCGGCGTGTCGGGGCTGATTCCGGCCGATGACCGCTGGATCGCGCTCGGCAGCGAAGGCGGCCACGCATCGTTCGCGCCGCAGGACGAGCGCGAGGACCTGGTACTGCAGTACGCGCGCAAGAAGTTTCCGCACGTGTCGTTCGAACGCGTGTGCGCGGGCCCCGGCATGGAGATCATCTATCGCGCGCTCGCGGCGCGCGACAAGAAGCGCGTCGCCGCGACCGTCGACACGGTCGAGATCGTCGAGCGCGCGCATGCGGGCGACGCGCTCGCGCTCGAGACGGTCGAATGCTTCTGCGGGATTCTCGGCGCGTTCGCGGGCAGCGTCGCGCTAACGCTCGGCGCGCTAGGCGGCGTGTACATCGGCGGTGGCGTCGCGCTGAAGCTGGGCGAGCTGTTCACGCGCTCGTCGTTCCGCGCGCGCTTCGAGGCGAAGGGCCGCTTCACGCACTACCTCGAAAACATCCCGACCTACCTGATCACCGCCGAATACCCGGCGTTCCTCGGCGTGTCGGCGATTCTCGCGGAACAGTTGTCGAACCGTTCCGGCGGTGCGTCGTCGGCCGTGTTCGAGCGAATCCGCCAGATGCGCGACGCGCTGACGCCGGCCGAGCGCCGCGTCGCCGATCTCGCGCTGAACCATCCGCGCTCGATCATCAACGATCCGATCGTCGACATCGCGCGCAAGGCCGACGTGAGCCAGCCGACCGTGATCCGCTTCTGCCGCTCGCTCGGCTGCCAGGGGCTGTCGGACTTCAAGCTGAAGCTCGCCACCGGCCTCACCGGCACGATCCCGATGAGCCACAGCCAGGTGCATCTCGGCGATACGGCCACCGACTTCGGCGCGAAGGTGCTCGACAATACGGTGTCCGCGATCCTGCAGCTGCGCGAGCACCTGAATTTCGAGCACGTCGAGAACGCGATCGAGATCCTGAACGGCGCGCGCCGCATCGAGTTCTACGGGCTCGGCAACTCGAACATCGTCGCGCAGGACGCGCACTACAAGTTCTTCCGCTTCGGCATTCCGACGATCGCGTACGGCGACCTGTACATGCAGGCCGCGTCGGCCGCGCTGCTCGGCAAGGGCGACGTGATCGTCGCGGTGTCGAAGTCGGGCCGCGCGCCCGAGCTGCTGCGCGTGCTCGACGTCGCGATGCAGGCCGGCGCGAAGGTGATCGCGATCACGTCGAGCAACACGCCGCTCGCGAAGCGCGCGACCGTCGCGCTCGAAACCGACCACATCGAGATGCGCGAGTCGCAGTTGTCGATGATCTCGCGAATTCTGCATCTGCTGATGATCGACATCCTCGCGGTCGGCGTCGCGATCCGTCGCGCGTCGACGAACGGCGAACTGCCCGAAGCCGTCGCGCAGGCGAAAGCGCGCGCCAGCGACGACGAAACGGCCGACGTGCTCGACTGGCTGAGCCACGGCGCGTCGCCGGCGGCGAAGGACGTCGCGCGGGACTAGCGCATGGCGCGGCGTCAGCCGCTTCACGCGTCCCAACGAAAAACGCCACCGGCGCATCGCGCGCGGTGGCGTTTTTCATTGTGCGACCCGGCGGGCGGCGCGGTTCAGGCGCCCGCTTTCACCGGCCGGCCGTGCCAGCGCAGCACCAGATAGCGCCCGGCGAAGCACAGCAGGCCCGACACACCGATCGTCACGCCCATCGCGAACGGCGTGCCGTCCGCGAGTGCGCCGATCGCGACGCTCGCCAGCGCGCCGAGCGCGAGCTGCATCGCGCCGAACACGGCCGCCGACGCGCCCGCGTTGTGCGGATAGCGATGCATCAGGTCGGTCGTGCAGTTCGCGGACAGGATCCCGACCACGCCGACGACGAAGAACAGGCACACGACGATCGACCACAGCCCGCCCAATCCGGTCAGCGCGACGAACGCGACCGCGAGCGACGCGATGCAGCTCACGAGCGACGCGGCCGCGATGATGCGCAGCGAACCGATGCGGCCGACGAGCCGCGTGTTCGCGAAGTTGCCGATCATGATCCCGACGACGTTCAGGCCGAACAGCAGCCCGTAGTGCTGCGGCGACACGTGGAAATACTCGATGTACACGAACGGCGTCGCGGTGATGTACGAGAACATCGATGCGAACGCCATCCCGCCGCACAGCATGTGCCCCCATGCGACGGGGTCGGACAGGATGCGCCCGTACGACGCGAACGACGCGAGCACGGCCGCGCTCTTGCGCCGCTCCTTCGGCCAGGTTTCGGGCACCCGCAGGTACGCAGTCGTTGCGCAGAGCGCGCCGAACACGGCGAGCACGACGAACACGCCGCGCCAGCCGGAGAAACGCAGGATCTGGCCGCCGATCAGCGGCGCGAGCAGCGGTCCGACCGCGGTGACGATCGCGACCATCGACAGCACCTTCGCCGCGTCGCTCGGCTCGTGCGCGTCGCGCGCGATCGCCCGCGCGAGCACCGACGCGGCGCCGGCGCCGAGCGCCTGCAAAAAGCGCACGACGATCAGCATGTCGATCGAACCCGCCACGAAGCAGCCGATACTCGCGAGCGTGAACAGCGCGATCCCGCCGAGCAGCACGGGGCGGCGGCCCCACGTGTCGGACAGCGGGCCGTACAGCAGCATGCCGATCGAGAAACCGGCCATGAAGCTCGTCAGCGTGCGCTGCGCGGCGCCGGCGCTGACGGAGAAGCCTGCGGCGATCGACGGCAGGCTCGGCAGGTACATGTCGGTGGCGATCGGCCCGCAGGCCGCGAGCGCGCCGAGCAACAGGATCAGCCGGGCATCGGGCCGGCGCCGGACGACGTGGGACATGGGTATCCGGAATGGGAGCCCGCGCGCATCGGGGCGCGCGTGGCGGTGAAGACGGGAAGCCGCGCTGCAAGCGGCGCGTTCAGGCCCATGATTGTACGCGCAACTTTTTTGCGTGCCTCGGGCCGCATGCTGCGGCGGGCAGGAACCCGCCCACGCGCGTCGCGCGCCGAACCAGCGTGAGGGCGGATTCGATTAAGCTTGCTGCTTGCCGCTCTTGTCTGATCTATTCGACGTACGACCGACCCGATGACCGCTTTCCTGCTGATCTGGAGCCCCAAGAAATGGCCATGGCCCGAGCTGCCCGACGTCGCCGCGCGCGTGAAGGCCGGCGAGGCCGTGCATGACGTATGGGGCTGCGGCTTCGCGCGCGGCATCCTGCCCGGCGACCGCGTATTCCTGCACCGCGTCGCGAAGGAGCCCAAGGGTGTGTTCGGCTCCGGCTACGTGACGCGCGCGCCATACGAGGTACCCGATCCGTCGACCAAGCGCGGCTACCGGCTGTGCATCGACTTCGTGTACGACTGGCTGGTCGACGCGCACCAGGACGTCGTGATTCCGCGCGATGCGCTGCGCGTCCATCCGTATTCGGTACAGACCTGGGATGCGCAGAGTTCCGGCACGTCGATCAAGCCGATGGTCGAAGGTCCGCTCGAAAAGCGCTGGGCCGAGCTGACCGGCAAGCGCAAGCCGCCGCGATAAGCGGAAACCGGGTCGCATCGGGGCCGCCTTTCTGTCCGGCCGATTCCCCCGGCGCGCCGAAAGGCCGCGGACCGGCCGGCGGGCTTGCCGCGCGTGTCTCCGGTACAATCAGACGATCGTTCCGCCCAGGCGCCGCGGCCCGTGCACAGGCCCCCGCGCCCTTCTCTCGCAGGTTTCGCTCATGTCCAACAATCAGATCCTCTTCGAACGCGCCCAGAAGACCATTCCGGGCGGCGTCAACTCGCCGGTGCGCGCCTTCCGCTCGGTCGGCGGCACGCCGCGCTTCGTCGCGCGCGCGCAAGGCCCGTATTTCTGGGATGCCGACGGCAAGCAGTACATCGACTACATCGGCTCGTGGGGCCCGATGATCGTCGGCCACGTCCATCCGGAAGTGCTGTCGGCCGTGCAGAACGTGCTCGCCGACGGCTTCTCGTTCGGCGCGCCGACCGAAGCCGAGATCGAGATCGCCGAGGAAATCTGCAAGCTCGTGCCGTCGATCGAGCAGGTACGGATGGTGTCGAGCGGCACCGAGGCGACGATGAGCGCGCTGCGTCTCGCGCGCGGCTTCACGGGCCGCAGCCGCATCGTCAAGTTCGAGGGCTGCTACCACGGCCACGCGGACAGCCTGCTGGTCAAGGCCGGCTCGGGCCTGCTGACGTTCGGCAACCCGACGTCGGCCGGCGTGCCCGCCGACATCGCGAAGCACACGACCGTCCTCGAATACAACAACGTCGCCGCGCTGGAAGAAGCGTTCGGCGCGTTCGGCGACGAGATCGCCGCGGTGATCGTCGAGCCGGTCGCCGGCAACATGAACCTCGTGCGCGGCACGCCCGAATTCCTGAACGCGCTGCGCGCGCTGTGCACGAAGCACGGCGCCGTGCTGATCTTCGACGAGGTGATGTGCGGGTTCCGTGTCGCGCTCGGCGGCGCGCAGGCGTACTACGGGATCGCGGCCGACCTCACCTGCCTCGGCAAGGTGATCGGCGGCGGGATGCCGGCCGCCGCGTTCGGCGGCCGCCGCGACATCATGGCCCACCTCGCGCCGCTCGGCGGCGTCTATCAGGCCGGCACGCTGTCGGGCAATCCGATCGCGGTCGCCGCGGGCTTGAAGACGCTGCAACTGATCCAGGCGCCGGGTTTCTACGACGCGCTCACCGCGCAGACGAAGCGGCTCGCCGACGGCCTCGCAGCGGAAGCACGCGCGGCCGGCGTGCCGTTCGCGGCCGACTCGATCGGCGCGATGTTCGGCCTGTGCTTCGCCGAGCGCGTGCCGGGCAGCTTCGCGGAAGTCACCAAGAGCGACGTCGAGCGATTCAACCGCTTCTTCCATCTGATGCTCGACGAGGGCGTGTACTTCGCGCCGTCCGCGTACGAAGCCGGCTTCGTGTCGAGCACGCACGACGACGCGGTGATCGACGCGACGCTCGCGGCCGCGCGCCGCGCGTTCGCGGCACTCGCCGCCTGACCCGGGGCCGCGCGCATGTTCTCGGATACCGATTTCGCCCACATGCAGCGCGCGCTCGCGCTCGCGGCGCGCGGCATGTACACGACCGCGCCGAATCCGCGCGTCGGCTGCGTGATCGTCAAGGACGGCGACGTGATCGGCGAAGGCTTCACGCAGCCGGCCGGCCAGGACCACGCGGAAGTGCAGGCGCTCAAGGACGCGCGTTCGCGCGGCTACGACGTCGCGGGCTCGACCGTCTACGTGACGCTCGAACCGTGCAGCCATTTCGGCCGCACGCCGCCGTGCGCGAACGCGCTGATCGACGCGCGCGTCGCGAAGGTCGTCGCCGCGATGGAAGACCCGAACCCGCAGGTGTCGGGGCGCGGCCTCGGAATGCTGCGCGACGCGGGTATCGACGTGCGCTGCGGGCTGCTCGCGAATGAAGCCGGCGAGCTGAACATCGGCTTCGTGTCGCGGATGACGCGCGGCCGCCCGTGGGTGCGGATGAAGACCGCCGCATCACTCGACGGCCGCACCGCGCTGCCGTCCGGCGAAAGCCAGTGGATCACCGGCGAGGCCGCGCGCCTCGACGGCCATGCGTGGCGCGCCCGCGCGTGCGCGATCCTCACCGGTATCGGCACCGTGCGCGAGGACAATCCGCTGCTGACCGTGCGCGGCATCGACACGCCGCGCCAGCCGCAACGCATCCTGGTGGACAGCCGCCTCGACCTGCCGCTCGACGCGCGGCTGCTCGAAGGCGCGCCGTTGCTGATCTTCTGCGGCCGGCTCGACGCCGCCGGCGAACTGCGCGCGAACGTGCTGAAGTCGCGCGGCGCGGAAATCGTGCCGCTCGCGAATGCGCACGGCAAGGTCGACCTGCCCGCGATGCTGGCGGCGCTCGGCGCGCGCGGCGTCAACGAGTTGCACGTCGAGGCCGGCCACAAGCTGAACGGTTCGCTGCTGCGCGAGCACTGCGTCGACGAATTGCTGGTGTATCTGGCGCCGAGCCTGCTGGGCGCCGACGCGGCCGGCATGTTCGATCTCGCCGCGCCGGCCAGCCTCGAGGCGCGCACCCGGCTGTCGTTCCACGGTATCGAGCGGGTCGGCGACGACCTGCGCATCCTCGCGCGCGTCGCACCGACCGACACGTCTCACTGAACGGAATCGCCACGATGTTTACCGGAATTGTCGCGGCCGTCGGCCGCATCGAAACGATCGCCCCGCTCGGCACGTCGGCCGATGCGGGCGTGCGCCTGACCGTGCAGGCCGGCGGGCTCGATCTCGCCGATGTCGCGCTGAGCGACAGCATCGCGATCCAGGGCGCATGCATGACGGTGATCGAGAAGACCGACACCACGTTCGACGTCGACGTGTCGCGCGAAAGCCTGAACCGGACGGTCGGCCTCGCGCAGCCCGGCGAAGTGAATCTCGAGAAGGCGCTGCGCGCGCATGACCGCCTCGGCGGGCATATCGTGTCGGGCCATGTGGACGGCCTCGGTACCGTATCGCGCTTCGCACCGGTCGGCGAGTCGCACGAACTGCGGATCGTCGCGCCGCGCGAACTCGGCCGCTATCTCGCGTACAAGGGATCGATCACGGTGAACGGCGTCAGCCTGACCGTCAATACGATCGACGATCGCGCGGACGGCTGCGAATTCTCGATCAACCTGATTCCGCATACGGTTGAAGTCACGACGCTGCGTCACCTGCGGGCCGGCGACAAGGTCAACCTCGAGGTCGACATGATCGCGCGGTATGTGGAGCGGATGCTGTCGGCATCGCAGGGCGTGCATCAGGACTGAACAAGCAGATCCTCTGTATATGGAATGACGGCTGGCGGTTCGTTTCGGCATTGTTTGGGCGTCGCCACGACCCCGTCGCTCCTCCACTCACCGGCCGCCGTGCCGATCGTGTGCGGTAACCGAGCTGGCGCCACCGGGCATTGCTCGTACCCTACTTCGTGCCGTGCCGCTCCGTCTCCTGCCATCCGAAATGCCGGCATCGCGATCGGGTTCGGTCGTTGGCCGTCCGGCCGGCACCTGGCCGAACGGCCAACGACGCGCACGGGCCATGCCGTCGCGCTAAGATGCGTCGACAGCGGTTTCCACGCCGCCACGTACGACGCGCCGCGTAGCGGCCGCCACTCTTCCCATTGGAGTCGTCCCCATGTCCATCTCGATGTACCAGGCTTCGCTGCCCGTCCTGATCCGCGGCCTCACCAACCTGCAGCACATCCTCGGCAAGGCACAGGCGCATGCGGCCGAAAAGCAGATCGATCCGTCGGTGTTCATCGGCGCACGCCTCTATCCGGACATGCTGCCGCTCGTCCGCCAGGTGTACATCGCGACCGATACGGCCAAGGGCTGCGCCGCGCGGCTCGCCGGCGCCGAAATCCCGAGCTACCCGGATGTCGAGCAGACCTTCGACGAACTGCACGCACGCATCCAGAAGACGATCGACTACCTGAAGAGCTTCGACGCCGCGCAGATCGACGGCAGCGAGACGCGCCAGATCGTGCTGAAGATGCGCGTCGGCCCGATCGAGTTCACCGGCCAGTCGTACCTGCTGAATTTCGTGCTGCCCAACTTCTTCTTCCACGTGACGACCGCGTACGACATCCTGCGCCACAGCGGCGTCGAACTCGGCAAGCTGGACTACCTCGGCGGGCGCAACGAGCACGCGTGACGCGCGGCCGGGCCACGTCCGGCCCGCCTCCGTTCGCCCCCGCGCGGGGGCCGGCCGCAGCGCTTTCCGGAGCACGCGCGGGCCCCGCGCGGCCCGCGCCAGCCGAAACGCCGTCCGGCTGGCGTAAAATACGCACTTTCCTCTTTCTCGCCCCCTTATGACGCTCGCCTCCACGCTCGACATCATCGCCGAGCTGAAAGCCGGCCGGATGGTGATCCTGGTCGATGAAGAAGACCGCGAAAACGAGGGCGACCTCGTGATCGCCGCCGAATTCGTCACGCCGGAAGCGATCAACTTCATGGCCAAGTACGGCCGCGGCCTGGTTTGTCTGACGTTGACGCAGGAGCGCTGCAAGCAGCTTCACCTGCCGCTGATGACCTACCGCAACGGCACGCAGTACGGCACCGCGTTCACGGTCAGCATCGAAGCGGCCGAAGGCGTGACGACCGGCATCTCGGCCGCCGACCGGGCGCACACGATCGCCACGGCGGTCGCGCACGACGTGCGCCCCGAGCACATCGTGCAGCCGGGCCACGTGTTCCCGATCATGGCGCAACCGGGCGGCGTACTCGTGCGCGCGGGCCACACCGAGGCCGGCTGCGACTTCACGGCGCTCGCGGGCCTCACGCCGGCCGCGGTGATCTGCGAGATCATCAAGGACGACGGGACGATGGCGCGCCTGCCCGACCTGATCGAATTCGCGAAGGAACACAACCTGAAGATCGGCACGATCGCCGACCTGATCCAGTACCGCAGCCGCACCGAATCGATCATCGAGCGGATCGCCGAGCGCACGATGCAGACCGCGCACGGCACGTTCCGCGCGGTGCTGTACCGCGACCAGCCGAGCGGCTCGCCGCACATCGCGCTGGTGCGCGGCGCTCCGTCGCCCGATGTCGATACGCCGGTGCGCGTGCACGAGCCGCTGTCGGTGCTCGATCTGCTCGAGACCGGCATCTCGACCCACTCGTGGACGCTCGACGCCGCGATGCGCGACATCGCGGAACGCGACCTCGGCGTGATCGTGCTGCTCAACTGCGGCGATACGAAGGAACACCTGATCGACGTCTTCAAGGCGTTCGACGAGGAAGAAAGGGCTGCCGCGCTCAAGCGCCGGCCGGTCGATTTCAAGACGTTCGGCATCGGCGCACAGATCCTGCGCGATGTCGGCGTCGGCAAGATGCAGGTGCTGTCGAATCCGCGCAAGCTGGGCAGCATGTCCGGCTACGGCCTCGAAGTCACGGGCTTCATTCCGATGCCCGGCGGCGAAGCCAAGTCCTGCCCGGCGTCCCACGCGTAACCCGCCACGGCGCTTTCGCCCTATAACCGTTCATCCACACCACGGACCAGATCATGGAAATCGGACAATACCAACCGAATCTCGAAGGCGACGGCCTGCGTATCGGCATCGTGCAATCGCGCTTCAACGAGCCCGTGTGCAACGGCCTCGCCGACGCGTGCGTCGAAGAACTGGAACGCCTCGGCGTCACCGGTGAAGACGTGCTGCTCGTGTCGGTGCCCGGCGCGCTGGAAATCCCGCTCGCGCTGCAGAAGCTCGCCGAAAGCGGCCAGTTCGACGCGCTGATCGCGCTCGGCGCGGTGATCCGCGGCGAGACCTACCATTTCGAACTCGTGTCGAACGAGAGCGGCGCGGGCATTACCCGCATCGGCCTCGACTTCAACCTGCCGATCGCGAACGCCGTGCTGACGACCGAAAACGACGAGCAGGCCGTCGCGCGCATGACCGAAAAGGGTCGTGACGCCGCACGCGTCGCGGTCGAGATGGCCAATCTGACGATGGCGCTCGACCAACTCGGCGACGACGAGGACGAAGAGGAAGACGACGAAGAGGAGCGCGCATGAAGAAGAGCGCCCGCCGACAATCGCGCGAGCTGGCGACGCAGGGCCTGTACCAGTGGCTGCTGTCGAACGCGCCCTCCGGCGAGATCGACGCGCAACTGCGCGGCGCGCTCGGTTACGACAAGGCTGACAAGGAACTGCTCGAAGCGATCCTGCACGGCGTGATCCGCGAGCATGCGACGCTCGTCGAAGCGCTGGCGCCGTCGCTCGACCGTCCGATCGATCAGCTGTCGCCGGTCGAACGCGCGGTGCTGCTGATCGCGACGTTCGAGCTCACGCACCATGTCGAAACGCCGTACCGCGTGATCATCAACGAAGCCGTCGAACTCGCGAAGACGTTCGGCGGCTCCGACGGCTACAAGTACGTGAACGGCGTGCTCGACAAGCTCGCCGCGAAGCTGCGCCCGGCCGAAACGCAGGCGCGTCGCAACGGCTGACGCCGCTGGTTGGTCCACGGGCGCGCAAGCGCCCGTTTTTCATTCTTTTCCCCCTCCGCCCTGCCCGCCGATGAATACCACCGCCGATTCGCTCGTCACGCTCGCCGCACGCGTCGACGCGATCCAGCCTTTTCATGTGATGGAACTGATGAAGGAGGCACAGCGGCTCGAGTCCTTGGGGCGCGATGTTATCCACATGGGCATCGGCGAGCCGGATTTCACCGCGCCGGAGCCGGTTGTCGAGGCCGCCGCGGCCGCGCTGCGCCGCGGCGTCACGCAGTACACGAGCGCGCTCGGCATCGCGCCGCTGCGCGAGGCGATCGCCGCGCACTATGCACGCGCATACGGCCTCACGGTCGCCCCCGAGCGGATCGTCGTGACGGCCGGCGCATCGGCCGCGCTGCTGCTCGCATGCCTCGCGCTGGTCGGCCGCGATGACGAAGTGCTGATGCCCGATCCGTCCTACCCGTGCAACCGGCACTTCGTCGCGGCGGCTGAAGGCCGTCCGGTGCTCGTGCCGAGCGGCCCGGACGCGCGCTTCCAGCTCACCGAACACGACGTCCGCACGCACTGGAACGAGCGCACGCGCGGCGTGCTGCTCGCGTCGCCGTCGAACCCGACCGGCACGTCGCTCGAACCGGACGAACTGAAGCGGATCGTCGAAGCGGTGCGCGCACGCGGCGGCTTCACGATCGTCGACGAGATCTACCAGGGGCTCAGCTACGACGCCGCGCCCGTGTCGGCGCTGTCGTTCGGCGACGACGTGATCACCGTGAACAGCTTCTCGAAGTATTTCAGCATGACGGGCTGGCGGCTCGGCTGGCTCGTCGTGCCGCCCGCGCTCGTCGGCACGTTCGAGAAGCTCTCGCAGAACCTGTTCATCTGCCCGTCCGCACTCGCGCAACATGCGGCGCTCGCCTGCTTCGAACCCGCGACGCTCGACATCTACGAAACACGCCGGCTCGAATTCAAGCGCCGGCGCGATTTCATCGCGCCGGCGCTGCAGCGGCTCGGCTTCACGGTGCCGGTGATGCCGGACGGCGCGTTCTATGTGTATGCGCATTGCGGCGGCGTCGCGCACCCGGCGGCCGGCGACAGCGCCGCGCTCACGCAGGCGATGCTGCACGACGCTGGCGTGGTGCTGGTGCCGGGCATGGACTTCGGTGTCCATGCGCCGCGCGACTATATCCGCCTGTCCTATGCGACGGCCTACTCGCGGCTCGAAGAGGCGGTCGACCGACTCGGGACGCTGTTCGGGCAGCACTGACACCGCGCCCGGCGCACCGGGCGCTTCACGCACCGCAAAAAGAAAAGGCACCCGAATCGGGTGCCTTTCCTTTCTCATGCCCAGTCGTGCCGGCCGAAGCCGCACGGCGCCTGCGACGCTACGCGCCGAGCTCCGAATGATCGGCGTGCGACTGCTTCGCGGTATCGACGCTCGCGTCGTCCTGCGACGCGGCTTCCTTCGGCGCCGCCTTGACCGAGGTCGTACCGTCGAGCGTCGCATGCACGCGCTTCGCGCCGCCGGCTGCGGCCGTCACGGCAGCGGCGGTGACGATCGGCTTCGCGGGTTGCGCGGGCGCCTGCGGCGCGTTGATCGGCACGTTGCGGCCACGCGCGACGTCGCGCAAGCGACCGCGTTCGGCCATCACCTTCGAGCCATAGCCGTTGTCGTCGGGGTTCGTCGAGCCGTTGTACAGGCGCAGGCCGTTCGCGAGCGAGCCGCCGCGCGCGATGCAATCCTTCAGCACCAGTGCGCCGACCTGCAGGTTCGCGAGCGGCTGCAGCGCGGTATCGGTGCCGCCGAAATACTCGAACTTGTCGGAATGAACCTTCGACATGACCTGCATCAGCCCCTTCGCGCCGACGCCGCTTTCTGCGTACGGGTTGAAGCCCGATTCGATCGCCATCACGGACAGCAGCAGCAGCGGGTCCAGGCCGACGTCACGACCGGTCTGGAACGCAGCCTTGACGAGCTGGCCGAGCGGCTCCTGCGCGACGCGGTAACGGCGCGACAGATAAGTGGCGACAAGCGCCTGTTCGCGGTTCGACGCGAGCGCGCGATCGTCGCGCGCATCGGCCGCCACGCGCTGAATCGGAATCAGCTTGGCCAGTGCGACCGGCGACGGGCCGGTGCGGGCCGGATCGGACGCATCGCCCTGCGGGCCTTGAGCGCCCTGCGCGGCGGTTTCCGGCGCGACATCGAGGCCGACCGCCAGCGCATCCGTTTCGGGACCGTCTTCCTGCTGCGGCTGCGCACCGGCAGGCGCGAAGTTCGGCAGCGGATGGCCGGACAGCAGACGCGCCGGACCGGCCTGCACGGCCGCGGATACGACCGGCATCAGCTTCGCGGCAAGCGTGCCGCGGACGGTTGGCAGCAGCCACAGTGCAAGCGCAACCGCGACAGCGAAACAGCCGACAACGCTGAATAGATGGTGACTGACACGCGTCCCGCGACGCAGCAAGTTGCGCACGATTTGCGCATGCTGCTCAGTGGGACGCCACGATAACCAAGCGTTCATTCAGATCATCTCCCATGAACATGACTCGTGCGGCTCGCTCAGCTCGAAGGCGAGACAGAAAACGCGCCGCGGAATCACGACGCCGCACGCCTTGGTTGGGACGTGCAAGCATCGGGGAAACGGTATAAGTACCGTTCGAGGCCACGGTGTAAGAGGACCGGCGCCTTCGCACATTGGGCGAGGCGGGCATACGCGGTGGCACCCACGCAAAAAACCAGCGTCTGGTAGCGCTGGCTAGGACTACGACAAAAGCCGTCGAAGACGCCGTGCAGGGTTCGGCGGACGGTGACGCGCTGCGTCAAAGATCGGTGATTGGCGGCTCGAAGCCTTTTACCCTGCAACCAATGTGAGCGGATTCTAGCAGGGTTTTATAGATCGTCAACACTATAAAAACTCAAATCTATAACAAAAAGTAATTTAAAACTCCTCTTCAGAACGCGAGCCCCGTGCCGTAGGGGGTTTGCGCGCGATCGACTTTTTCTCCGCCGGGCGGCCGCATGGCTGCCCGGGGTAAAATCGGCGGTCAATTCGGGGTCGCAGCCGGCCGCTGCCCCGCCCATCGCTGCCCGCTCATGCGGGTTGCCCGGACCTTCTTCATGAAATACAAAGACTTACGCGATTTCATTCAGCGCCTCGAGGCGCTCGGCGAACTGCGGCGCGTCATGCAGCCCGTGTCGCCCGTGCTCGAAATGACCGAGCTGTGCGACCGCGTGCTGCGCGCCGGCGGCCCCGCGCTGCTGTTCAACGCGCCGCCCGGCAATGCATTTCCGGTGCTCGGCAACCTGTTCGGCACGCCGCGCCGCGTCGCGCTCGGGATGGGCGTCGATGCGGGCGACGATGCCGCGCTCGGCTCGCTGCGCGATCTCGGACGCCTGCTGTCCGCGCTGAAGGAGCCCGATCCGCCGAAGAGCCTGAAGGACGCCGGCAAGCTGCTGTCGCTCGCGAAGGCGGTGTGGGACATGGCGCCGAAGTCGGTGTCGTCGCCACCGTGCCAGGAGATCGTGTGGGAAGGCGCCGACGTCGACCTGAACAAGCTGCCGATCCAGACCTGCTGGCCCGGCGATGCGGGGCCGCTCGTCACGTGGGGCCTGACGGTCACGCGCGGACCGAACAAGTCGCGCCAGAATCTCGGCATCTACCGCCAGCAGCTGATCGGCCGCAACAAGCTGATCATGCGCTGGCTCGCGCATCGCGGCGGCGCGCTGGATTTCCGCGAATTCGCGCTGCAGAACCCCGGCAAGCCGTATCCGGTCGCGGTCGTGCTCGGCGCCGACCCAGCCACGACGCTCGGCGCGGTGACGCCCGTGCCCGATTCGCTGTCCGAGTATCAGTTCGCCGGCCTGCTGCGCGGCAGCCGCACGGAACTCGCGAAGTGCCTGACGCCCGGCGTCGACACGCTGCAGGTGCCCGCGCGCGCGGAGATCGTGCTCGAAGGCTTCATTCATCCGCAGGAAGGCGCCCCTGCCCCCGCTCCGGCCGGCGCGCCGCCGCGACCGGCGGGCAACGCGGCGGCCGCGTACGAACACGCGCTCGAAGGGCCGTACGGCGACCACACCGGTTACTACAACGAACAGGAGTGGTTTCCGGTGTTTACCGTCGAGCGCATCACGATGCGCCGCGACGCGATCTACCACTCGACCTACACGGGCAAGCCGCCCGACGAGCCCGCGGTGCTCGGCGTCGCGCTCAACGAGGTGTTCGTGCCGCTGCTGCAGAAGCAGTTCACGGAAATCACCGACTTCTACCTGCCGCCCGAAGGCTGCAGCTACCGGATGGCCATCGTCCAGATGAAGAAGAGCTACGCGGGCCACGCGAAGCGCGTGATGTTCGGCGTGTGGAGCTTCCTGCGGCAGTTCATGTATACGAAGTTCATCGTGGTCGTCGACGAGGACGTGAACATCCGCGACTGGAAGGAAGTGATCTGGGCGATCACGACGCGCGTCGACCCCGTGCGCGACACGGTGATGGTCGACAGCACGCCGATCGACTATCTCGACTTCGCGTCGCCGGTGGCCGGACTCGGCTCGAAGATGGGGCTCGACGCGACCAACAAGTGGCCGGGCGAAACCAGCCGCGAATGGGGCCGCCCGATCGAGATGGACGCGGCCGTCAAGGCGCGCGTCGACCGGCTGTGGCAGGAGATCGGCCTCTGACGCCAGGCAGGCCGGTGCCTGCCGGCCTGCGCATCGCAATCGCCGCAAACACCCAGAAGATGAGCTTTCCGCCCGCCTCCATGCTGTCCGACGGATTCTTTCTGTCGCTCTCGTTGTGTCTCGACATCGGCCTCGTGAACGTCGCGATGCTGTCGCTCACGCTATCGCACGGCTTCCGCCCGGGCTTCTGGCTCGGCATCGGGTCGTGCGTCGGCGATCTCGTCTACGCGGCGCTCGCGCTCGCGGGAATGGCCGTGCTGCTGCAGTTCGAACCCGTGCGCTGGATCGTGTGGATCGGCGGCGGCGCGGTGCTGCTGTTCCTCACGTGGAAGATGGCGCGCGAAGCGCTGGCGCCCGCCAAGGCGGCCGACGACGAAGCGGACGACGCCGCGCCGCCGCGGGCGAGCGCACGGCGCAGTTTCCTGCGCGGGATGCTGCTCGCGATGTCGTCGCCGAGCGCGATCCTGTGGTTCGCGGCGGTCGGCGGCGCGCTGATCGCGAAAGCCGGTGCGACCACGCCGGCCACCGCGTCGGTGTTCCTGTCGGGCTTCTTCCTCGGCGGCCTCGCGTGGACGCTCTTCATGTGCACGCTCGCGAGCCAGGGCCGCAAGCGCGCGGGCGCCGGACTGATGCGTGCGTGCCATGTCGCGTCGGCGCTGCTGTTCGCGTATTTCTCGTACAGCGTGATCGTCGGCGGCTACCGCGACCTGATCGTGCACGCGGTTTAATCGCCATCGCGCTAGCGCGCCGGCCACGGCGCCGAACGTCAACCCCAATGAAAAACGGCGCAACGCCCCTCGCGGGACGTTGCGCCGTTTTGCCGCGCGCGGTCAGGCCGCGCGGGACGAATCAGCGACGCCAGTAGCCGTGATGGCCCCAGCCGCCGTAACCATGGCGCCAGTACGGGCGACCGTAGTAGCCCCCGACGACCACCGCAGGCGGCGGCGCATAGTAGGCCGGCGCCGGCGCGTAATAGACGGGCGGCGGCGGCGGCGCGTAGTACACGGGCGGCGGCGGTGCATAGACGGGATACGCGGGTGCGACCGGGATACCGATGCCGACCCCGATCGACACGTGAGCCTGCGCGGCGCTTGCGGCGCCCAGGCCCAGCGCGGCGGCGGCGATGAACGGAATGAGCTTTTTCACTTCGATTCTCCTGCTGGAGCGGTATTTTGGGCGCTCCTGTCGGCAACGGCGGGCATGCACGTCGCATGGAAGCAATGTAGCGAAAACCCGCCCCGCGCGTATCGTGCATTTGTTGCAAATTGCAATTGCGCGTGGCCGGACCCGCCGCCTGGCGAGGCGCCCGGCGCAGGCCGCCACCCTTGCGGATCGCGTGATTCCGTCCGATGAGTCGGGCCCCGACACGACGACCGGTCAGTCTTACCGGCTCCGGTGCGTGCAACGGGCACGCGGACGTAATGAACGATTACAAATTCGAGACAAGATGCGGGCATTTCAAGCCGGCTGCGGACGCACGGCATTTCGGGGTCGGATTCGTCGATCATGATTCGGCCGTGGCGCCTGACGTCGGCCCGCATACGAATCGCACCGCATACCGGTAATTCATACGTGCGTTCGCCCGACCATCTGCCTTCCCCGACACCGCCGTCATTCCTGCGATACTGGCGGCTGCTTCGTTTCCGCTTACATCCGCCGCCATGCCGCTTCCCGACACACCCCGCCTCGGCTTCATCGGCGCCGGCCGCCTGGCGCGCTGTATCGCGCAGCGCTTCGCGCAGGCCGGCTTCCCGGTCGTCGCGATCGCGAGCCGCACGCCCGCGTCGGCCGCCGGCCTCGCCGCACGGATCGACGGCTGCCGCGCGGTCGACACCCCGCAGCAAGTAGTCGACGCCGCCGACCTGATCTTCGTGACGACACCCGACGATCATCTCGCGTCGAGCGCCGCGGCGCTGCGCTTCGACACATCGCGCGCCGCCGGCCAGGCGCTCGTCCATTGCAGCGGCGCGTCGACGGTCGCGCTGCTCGATCCGGCGAAGCAGCAAGGCGCGGCCACCGGCGGCTTCCATCCGCTCTATCTGTTCGGCGGCACCGATGCCGACCTCGCGCGCATCGACGGCTGCTCGGTCACGATCGAAGCGGACGGTGCGCTGCACGCGACGCTGCTGCGACTTGCCGCCGCACTCGGCTGCCATCCGCTGTCGATTCCGGCCGGCGGCCGGATGCTGTATCACGCGGCCGCGCACTACGCGGCGAGCTTCGCGCTGTGCGGGCTGTCGGAAGCGGTCGAGCTGTGGCGCGGCCTCGGTTTCGACGAGGACGCCGCGCTGCGCGCGCTGTTGCCGATGCTCGCCGGCACGATCGAGACCGCCCGCGACAAGGGGCTCGCGAATGCGCTGGCCGGGCCGGTATCGCGCGGCGACACCGGCATCGTCGAGCGCCAGCTCGCGCTGCTCGAGGCACGGGGCGGCGATCATGCGGCGCTGTATGCGCTGCTGACGCGCCGCGCGGTCGCGCTCGCGGCGAAGCGCGCAGCACCGCCGGCGTCGTTGCCGGCGCTGGCCGAGGCCGTCGAAACCTCGCTCGCTCGCGTGGCCGCGCACCCCTCCCCGTCGCGAGACGAGGCGTGATAAGGTGTCGGCCGATGCGCCGCCAACCGGCGTTGGCGGCCGCACGCTACTGACTGTATAAAAAGGATGCCAACGATGTTCGGCGAGATCGCCCGTTTTCTGCTCAATACCGTCTTCACGCTATTCGGCGCCGCGCTGATTCTGCGCGTCTGGATGCAGGCCGTTCGCGTGCCGCCGTACAACCCCGTCACGCAAGCCGTGCTGCAGGCGACCAACTGGCTCGTGCTGCCGCTGCGTCGCGTGATCGCGGGCGTACGCGGCATCGACTGGGCCAGCGTCGTCGCCGCGCTGCTCACCGCGCTCGTCTACGTCGTGCTGATGGTCGTGATGGCCGGCTTCGATCCGGCCGCCGTGATCGCGACGCTCGTCGTCGTCGCACTGCTCACGGTCGTGAAGTGGGCGCTCAACCTCGTGATCTGGATGACGATCCTGATGGCGCTGCTGTCGTGGCTCAACCCGCGCTCGCCGGCGATGCCGATCCTCTACCAGCTCACCGCGCCGTTTCTGAACCCGCTGCGCCGCGTGATCCCGAACCTCGGCGGCATCGACCTGTCGCCGATCCTGCTGTTCGTGATCGTGCAGGTGCTGCTGATGATCGTCACGCGCGCCGCCGTGTCGCTGACGATGTTCGGCATCTGATCGGCGCGACGCCCTATGCCGCCGGCCCCTGCGCCGGCGGTGCGCCAAGCGTGTCGATCACGCCGAACTGCGCCGGCATCATCGCGTAGCACACTCGCACTTTCTCGCGCGACAGCCGCTCGAGCAGCCGCTGCGCTTCGTCCTCGGTGACGACGAACTCGACCTCGATCGCGAGCGAACCCTGCAGTTCGAAGAAGCGATCCTCGTGCAGCACGCGATGCTGGCCGAAACCGGCCATCGCGCGAAACGCGGAACCGCCCGCGACGCCCATCCGGTTCGCCTCTTCCAGCAGCCATTCCCACAGCGGCTTGCGGTGCAGCCGGTGCCGCTCGTGCACATAGAAGCGTAAAAAGACCCTGTCCATCGCCCCCTCCGATGGCGGCCCTGCTCAGGCCGCCGCGAGCCACGCGCGCGCGGTCCACATGCCGAGCGCCGTCAGCGCGAACGATCCAGTCAAGTGTAGGGCAGCCACCGCCAACGCCCATCCGAATTCGCCCTCGAGCGCGTGCGTCATCACTTCGACCGAATAGGTCGAGAACGTCGTGAGGCCGCCGAGAAAGCCCGTGATCACGAACAGCCGCCACTCGGGCGGCAACCCGACGCGGACCGTGAACACGACGGCGGCCACGCCGATCACGTAGCCGCCGATCAGGTTCGACGCGAGCGTGCCGAGCGGCACCGCGGGAAAGAAGGCGTTGAGCGCGAGGCTGAGGAACCAGCGCAGCAACGCGCCGAGGCCGGCACCGACGAAGATCGCGACGATCGAATAGAACAAGGGCACCCCTCATGGTCGGCGCCGCGCGGCGCACGCGGCCTACGCTGAACTGTATGCGGAATCGCGCCGCGCCGGCAATGCCGACGGGCCGGGTCAGCAGGCGGCGAATCGTGTCGCGAACGCATGACGCGTTTCACGATTTTCACACGCGTGCCGTCGTGGATATTTACCGAACAATTACATCCGACATTACAAATAAACTTTGAATCGACTGATTATTTATCCGCTTTTTAAAAACCGATAAAGCAGTTCGATCCGGTTCACGACAACCCTGCACAACGCCCACGTCAAAAGGGCCCCACGTACTTTCCCTTATCAGACATTCCCGTATCCGGCCGATATTCGATGTAATTACCGTCGGCGATTTCGTAAAATTGTTTCGCTACTTCATCCGATCGACATGGAGACTCAAAAATGAACAATATGCGCCTGTCATCCATGTTGATCCCGGCGCTGTGCGTGTCGCTGCTCGCGTCGAGCGTCGCGCTTGCCGACGGCAACGGCCCGCCCCCCTACGTCGAAGGCAACCGCGCACCGAAAGGATTCGCGCGCCCGCCGTTCCACACGAAGCCGCGTGCGAGCACGGCCACGATCGCCGGCCTCACGCCGGCACTCGCGCGGCATGCATACGGGTTCGACGCGATCGCGAACCAGGGCGACGGAATGATCGTCGCGATCGTCGACGCGTACGACGACCCGAAGATCGAATCCGATCTCGGCGTGTTCAGCACCGCGTTCTCGCTGCCGGCCTGCACGTCGTCGAACGGCTGTTTCACCAAGGTGTACGCCCACGGGGCACGGCCCAAGCCCGATTCGGGCTGGGCGCTCGAGATCTCGCTCGATGTCGAATGGGTGCATGCGATCGCACCGAAGGCGAAGATCGTGCTCGTCGAGGCCGCATCGGCCAGCTTCAGCGACCTGCTGGCCGCGGTCGACGTCGCGGTCAAGCGCGGCGCGTCGGTCGTGTCGATGAGTTTCGGCGGCAACGAATTCAGCAGCGAGACCGGCTTCGACGGCCACTTCAACGTACCGGGCGTCACGTTCGTCGCATCGTCCGGCGACAGCGGCACCGGCACCGAATACCCGGCCGCGTCGCGTTACGTGGTATCCGTCGGCGGCACGACGCTGTCGTCGGACACGGCCGGCAACTACATCGGCGAGGCGGCATGGAGCGGCAGCGGCGGCGGCGTGAGCAACGTCGAGGCCGAGCCGGCCGGCCAGACCACGTGGCCGATTCCGGTGGCCGGCAAGCGCGGCGTACCCGACGTCAGCTACGACGCGAATCCGTCCAGCGGTTTCGCGGTGTACGACTCGGTCACCTATCAGGGGCAGGCCGGCTGGTTCCAGGTCGGCGGCACGAGCGCGGGGGCGCCGCAATGGTCGGCGCTCGTCGCGATCGCGAATTCGCTGCGCACGGCGGCCGGCAAGAAATCGTTGAGCGGCACCTACGACACGCTCTATACGGTCGGTAAAACCGCGTACGGCAGCGACTTCCACGACGTGACGACCGGGTCCAACGGCAATTGCGGCAGCATCTGCAATGCGGCGGGCGGCTACGACTACGTGACGGGCCTCGGTTCGCCGATCGCGCCGGCGCTCGTGCAGGCGCTCGTCGCGCGGCCGTAATCGCGCGGCCTCGGCCGGTGGATTCGCGGCACGTGGTTCAGCCGCCGCGCCACGCGCGGTCGAGCGCGTTCAGCGTCGCCAGCGCGCCGCCCTTCAGCCCGATCACGTCCGTCCGGCGCGCATGCGCTTCGCGCGCGTTGATGCGGATCACGTCGGCGCCGAGCCGTTCGCTCAGCAGGCGCACGGTCGGAATCGCGGTGCCCGCGCCGATCTCGACCACGGCGACGTGCCCGGCCTGCGCGATCCAGTCTTCGAGCGCGCGCTCCTGCGCGTCGTAACGCGCACCGAGCCAGCCGGTGTCACCAAACATCAGGATGTTCGGCCGCGCGAGCCCGCCGCAGTGCGGGCAGCGCGGCATGTCGCTCACGAGGCGGCACGTCGCTTCGTCGACCACCGGCACGAACGGCGCCGCGTCCCACGTGTCGTCCGTGCACGGTCGCAGGCACTGCATCGCATGAATCGAGCCGTGGATCTCGACGATGCGCGCCGGATCGAAGCCGGCTTTCTGGAACTGGCCGTCGACGTTGCTCGTCAGCACGAAGCCGCCGTTCGGCATCGCGTCGATCCAGCGGCGCAGGATCGCGAAACCCGCGTGCGGCACCGTCGCACGGTACAGCGCGAGACGATGCCCGTAGAAGCCCCAAGCGAGCGATGCACGCGCACGAAACGCGTGCGGCGACGCGATCTCGTGGAATTCGAAACGCTCGTGGCGCAGCGCCGGATACGCGCGCCAGAAACCATCCGTGCCGCGAAAGTCGGGCAGCCCGGAATCGACGCCGATACCCGCGCCGGCCGTGACGAGCAATGCGTCGGCGCGTGCGAGTACGTCGACGGCGGACGTGACGAGATCGGCCGGAAGCGGCGCGGCGGCGGACTCGGCGGAATCAGCGGGATCGGAAAACGGCATGATGGAAAAGCGGTGGCGTCGAACGTTGCGCGAGTGGCGTCGCGATCATACGCCGGTTCGGACGCTGCGCTGCATCGGCCACGCAATGCGGCGTGCTGCACTACACGCGCCGGCTATGGGCGAGGCGAGTGCCGGCCGTCCGCACGCGCCGCACCGGCGATGCCGCCAACCGGCGCCCATGCTCGCTCAGGCAGCCGAATCGTCCTGCGCAACCGGCATCTCGTCGACCGCGAAATAGACCGGCTTGCCGAGTTCCCGCGCAAGCGCCACGTCCGCATCCGCCCCGCGCGACGCACCGTCGATGCGCAACACCGCATCGCAACGTCGCAGCAGCCGGTGCGCGGCCGGATACAGGAAGGTTTCGCTGACGGCGTCGCCCACCTGCGTCGACCCGGCCGCGGCCGCGAGCGGCAACGACACCCATTCGCCGATCTTCGGCACGTGCCCGCGGCGATACACGGCGAGCGCCGCCGCTTCCAGCCGGCGCAGGTTCGCGGCGATACGCGCGGGGTCGCCATCCGTGCCGCTGCGATAGGGACCGGCGACCAGCACGAGCCGCGGCGTCATGCGGCGCGCGCGCCGGCGGTTTCCCGCAGCGCGACGTATTGCAGCAGCATGATCGTCTTCGCATCGACGATCTCGCCGCGCTCGACCGCGTCCAGCGCCGCCTGCAGCGGCATCTCGACGACTTCGAGATCTTCACCCTCTTCCGCAATGCCGCCGCCGGCACTCGTGCGCAGCGACGCATCGTATTCGCCGACGAAGAAATGCAGCTTCTCGGTCACGGAACCCGGACTCATGAACGCCTCGAACACCTTGCGCACGCCGCGCACGCGATAGCCGGTCTCCTCCTCGGCCTCCGCGCGAATGCGCGCTTCGGGCGTTTCGTCGTCGAGCAGGCCGGCCGCCGCTTCGAGCAGCATGCCGTCGTGCCCGCTCACGAACGCCGGCATCCGGAACTGCCGCGTCAGCAGCACGTCGCCCGTCTCGGCATGGCGCAGCAGGATCGTCGCGCCGTTGCCGCGATCGTAGGTCTCGCGGCTCAGGCGCTGCCACGTTCCGTCGCGACGCAGGAAATCGAACGTCACCTTTCGCAGCACATACCAGTCGTCGGACAGCACCGTCGTATCGACGATGCGGACCCGCTCCCGCGTTGCAGCCATTGCAGCCTCCGGTTCGACAAAGGATGGCGCCCATGGTAACGTGCAGCTTCGTGCAATTTCAAGAATTTTCGTGCAAACACGATGCTGACGACGCAACGCAAGAAGGCGATCCTCGATGCGCTCGCGCGCGACGGCCAGGTGCTGGCCGCCGAGCTGAGCGTGCAATTCGGCGTGTCCGAAGACACGGTGCGCCGCGATCTGCGCGAGCTCGCGGCCGAAGGGCTGCTGCAGCGCGTGCATGGCGGCGCGCTGCCGGCGTCGCCGGCCATCGCGCCGTTCGCGCAGCGCGAGGCGCTCGAAACCACGGAGAAGCGACGCATCGCGCGGCGGGCCGCGCAGATGATCGCGCCTGGGCAGGTGGCGATCGTCGACGGCGGCACGACCTCCGCGCTGCTCGTCGGCCAGTTGCCGGCCGACCTGCGCGCGACGATCGTCACGCACAGCCCGAGCGTCGCGGTCGCGCTGGCCGCCCATCCGTCGATCGACGTGATCCTGATCGGCGGGCGGCTCTACAAGCATTCGATCGTCGCGGTCGGCGCCGCGGCAATGGAAGGCATCGCGCGCATTCATGCAGACCTGTACTTCATGGGCGTCACGGGCGTCCATCCGGTAGCCGGCCTGAGCACCGGCGATTTCGAGGAAGCGGCGATCAAGCGCGCGCTGGCCGAACGCGCGGCCGAGACGGTCGTGCTCGCGTCGCAGTCGAAACTGCGTGCGGCATCGCAATTCGTGATCGGCGACCTCACGCTGGCGCAGACGATCGTCGTCGAGAAGGAAACCGACGCCGCGCTGACGAAGCCGATCGAGGCCGCGGGCGTGACGGTGGTGCGCGCGTAGCGTGCGGGGCGCTCGCATGCGCCGAATCGGTTGCGGGCGGCACCGCGCCCGTGCCGAATCCATGTCAGCGTGCTGACAGGCACCGCTTGCTAACATGGGCGATCGCCCGATCGCCACGTGCTACCCGCCCGATGCCCCCGCCCTCCACCACGACGCCTCAGGTACCGCCCGCCGGCGACGCTCCGCCGCCCGGCATCCTCGCGCTGTTCATCGCGTTCGCGCAGATCGGCCTGACCAGCTTCGGCGGCGGGCTCAGCGGGCGGATGATGCGCGACTTCGTCCACGAGCGGCGCTGGCTCGACGAAGAGGCGTTCCTCAACGGCCTCGCGCTGTCGCAGGCGTTGCCGGGCGTCAACGTGAAGAACCTCGCGATCTGGATCGGCTACCGGCTCGCCGGATGGCGCGGCGCGGTGGCCGGCTTCACCGGCATCATCGCGCCGCCGGCCGTGCTGATCGTGCTGTTCGGCGTCGCGTTCTCGACCCTCACGCGCTTCCCGCTCACGCATGTCGCGCTCGCCGGTGCGGCGGCCGCGGCGATCGGGCTGTCGATCTCGATGGCGATCACGGCGGTACGCCGGCTGCCGCGCCGCGCGCTGCCGTTCGCGGTGATGACGCTCACCTTCGTGTCCGTCGCGGTGCTGCACTGGCCGCTCGTATGGACCGTGCTGATCGGCGGCGCGCTGAGCGTCGCGCTCGAATACCGCCGTGCGGCCGCCGCGCCGGCCGGGAGCGACGCACGATGAACGCGTCCGCACGTTACGCAGCGCTGTTCGGTGTGTTCGCGCCGCTGTCGATCGCGACGATCGGCGGCGGGCAGGCGGTCATCGCGGATATCCAGCGGCAGGTCGTCGACGTCCATCACTGGATGAGCGCCACGCAATTCGTGAACGACTTCGCGATCGCGCGGATGGCGCCGGGCCCCGGCTCGCTGCTGGCGACGCTGATCGGCTGGCAGGTGGCCGGTTTCTGGGGCGCGGTGATCGCGACACTCGCGTTGTTCGGCCCGACCGCGTTCCTGATCTATGGGGTCGCGCATCTATGGCGGCGGCACCGGGGCGCACGCTGGCAAATCGCGCTCGAAGCCGGCCTGCGCCCGGTCGCGGCCGGCATGATCCTCGCGTCGGTGTGGGTGCTGCTGCAGGCGCTCGACGGCGGCTGGGCCGCCCGCGCGATCGCGGTGGCGTCGACGCTGTGCGTGATCTACACGCGCGTTCATGCGCTGCTGCTGATCGCGATCGGCGCGCTGCTGCTCGTGGGTGTGCACACGCTCGGCGGGGTGTAGCGCGGCGGCGCCGTCATCGCACCGGCCGTCGCGTGATCGTCTAAGCCCCGCGAAACACCGGCGCACGCCGCTCCGCGAACGCGCGCAACCCTTCGTCGAAATCCGCGCCTTCGCACGCCTGGCGACGCAGCTCGGTGATTCGTTCGAATGCGTCGGCCGGCAACGGCCGTGCGTCCTGCAGCACGCGCAACTGCTCCTTCACCGCGTGCACCGCGAGCGGCGCCTTCGCGGCAATCGTGCGCGCGACGTCGAGCGCCGCGTCGTCGACCCCGCCCGCGTCAGCCAGCCGGTTCACGAGCCCGTGATGCGCGGCGCGTTCCGCATCGAGCGGCTGCGCGCAGAAGAACATCTCCTTGAGCACATGGATCGGCAGGTTGTCGTGGAAGCGCAGCAGGCCGCTCGTCGAATACGGCAGGCCGATGTTCGCGGGCGTCATCGCGAAACGCGCGTCGCGCGCCGCGACGACGAGATCGCAGCTCATCACGAGATCGACCGCCCCGCCCCACGCCGATCCGGCCACCGCCGCGATCACCGCGCCCGGATAGGTCCGCACGCGCCGCAGCGCGCGTTCGAGCGGTTTGCCGTACGCGAGCGGATCGCGGTCGTCGGCCAGTTCGCGCAGGTCGTGCCCCGCGCTCCACACGTCGCCGCTGCCGTCGTTGGACAGGATCACGACCGGCGGCGGACGGTGCCCGGCCAACGCATCGAGATGCGCGACGAGGGCATCGAGCAACGGCGCGTCGAGCGCATGCCGTCGCGCCGGATTCCCGAACCGCACGCGCGCGATCCGCTCGCCGATCCAATCGACCGTCACGCTCGACGCCCCGTCGTGTTTCGTCATGTCGGTCATTGCACGGCCTCCGCCACCGCATCGGCCTGGAAGATCGCGCGCCCGGCCAGCAGTGCGTCGATCGCGTCGTCGCCGTAGCCGGCTTCGCGCAGCACATCGACCGTATGCTCACCGAGCAGCGGCGGCGCATGGCGCGTGCGCGGCGCCGGCACGTCGTCGTCCATCCCGCCGAGCGGCGTGACGACCTGGCGCAGCATACCGAGCGTCGGATGCGCGACCGGCTCGACCAGCCCGCAATGCGCGAGCTGCGGATCGTCGAACACTTCGTCGAGCGTATGAATCGGGCCGGCCGGCAGCCCGGCCTCGACGAACCGTTGCGTCCAGTCGCGCTTGCCGCGCGTGCGCAACCGGCTTTCGAGCAGCGCCTTGAGTTCATCGCGATGCGCGACGCGCGCATCGTTGGTCGCGAAGCGCGGATCGTCGGGCAGCGCGGGCAGATCCAGCAACTGGCACAGCCGCAGCCACATGTCGGTCGTGATCGGCGCGAGGTTGAGCGGGCCGTCGGCCGTCTCGAACACGCCGTACGGCGCGATCACCGCATGCGCATTGCCGGTACGGCGCGGCACGTCGCCGAGGCTCAGGTAGCGTTGCCCGTGTACGCTCAGCAGCGCAACGAGGCTTTCGAGCAGCGACGTGCCGACATGCTGGCCGCGCCCGGTGCGCTCGCGCTCGAACAGCGCGGCCATCACGCCGGTCGCGACCCACATCCCCGAGCTGAGATCGCCGATCGCGGTGCCCGTGCGGGTCGGCTCGCCGTCCGGGAAACCGGTGAGACTCATCAGCCCCGCATAGCCCTGCGCGATCTGGTCGAAGCCCGGCCAGTCGCGCAGCGGGCCGCGCGGGCCGAACGCGGTGACGCTGCCCATCACGAGCCGCGGGTCGCGCGCGCTCAGCTCAGCATAGCCGAGCCCCATCGCGTCCATCGTGCCCGCCTTGAAATTCTCGATCACGACGTCGGCCTGCGCGATCAGGCGCCGCACGACGTCGAGGCCGGCTGGCTGCCGGAAGTCCACGCAGATGCCGCGCTTGTTGCGGTTGCAGGACAGGTAGTACGTGCTCATGCCGCGATCGAACGGCCCCCACGCGCGGCTCATGTCGCCGTGCGGCCCCGATTCGACCTTGATCACGTCGGCGCCGAGATCCGCGAGCACCATCGAGCAGAACGGCCCCGAGAGCGCGCGACTCAGATCGACGACCTTGATTCCCGTTAATGCCTGCATTCCGGACTCCTGATATTGATGGGTATGTCTCGTCTTGTTTCCGAACGACTGCGGCATTTCGCTCATTCGGGCAGCGCCTGGTGCCGCGTCTCGACCGCGAACGGCAGGATCAGGACGCCGAGCCCGAACACGGCCGCGGTCCATGCGACCGGCACGCCGAGCGATCCGTAACCGTGAATCGCGGCGCCGAGCAGGAAGTTCACGCCCGCGCCGATGAAGCGGCCGACCGACGCGTTGAACGCGAACGCGGTGGCCCGTACGCGCGTCGGATATTGCTCGGGCAACCATAGCGAGAAGATCGCGAAGTTGCCGCCGAAGAAGCCGAGGAACGCGAGCGACACCATGAAGGCCGCGAGCCCGTTCGGCTGGTAGAACGCCCAGCCGAACGCGAACACGATCGATGCGGCCATCCCCGCGAAATACACGCCGAGCGCGGTACGCCGGCCGAGCCGTTCCGACAGCCACGGCGCCACCAGGCAGCCGGCAATCGTCGCGCACGACAGGATCGCCGCGCCGATCGACGCAAGCCGCAGCGCGCCAACGTGATCGATGCCCGCACGCGCCGCCAGCGTGGTAACCGCGCTCGCCTCGTAGACGGAGCCGGCCCACAGCCCGACGATCGCAACGCCGACGAGGCTCGCGCTCGTCAGCGTGCGGCGCCGGAACGCCGGCGCGAAGATCTCGCGCAGCGGATGCGCGCGCCGCGTGTCGGCCACGTCGCCGTCGCGCGCGTCGTGCCGCCGCCACTGCCCCGGCTCCTTCACGCGCATCACCGTGAACACCGCGAGCAGCGCGGGCGCCAGCCCGCACAGGAACATCGCGCGCCAGCCGTAGGTCGCACCGATCGTGTAGTTCAGGCAGGCCGCGATGAAGAAGCCGAAGTAGTAGCCCGTCTGCAGGTAGCCGGCGCCCATCTTGCGGCGGTCTTCCGGCCAGCTCTCGGCGACGTAGGTACCAGCGAGCGCCCATTCGCCGCCGACGCCGATCCCGGCAATCAGCCGGCACGCGGCCAGCGCCCACACGTCGTGCACGAACGCGGCCGCGCCGGTGAACACCGAATAGATCAGGATGCTCGCCGCGAGCGTGCGCACGCGGCCGAAGCGATCGGCGAGCGGCCCCCAGATGAACGACAGCCCCCAGCCGATCAGGAACAGCGCGAACAGGATCGAGCCGTACATCCCCAGATTCGCGGGCGTCGCCGCGATGCCGGACGCCGGCAGCAATTCCGTCAGCGCGGGAATCAGCACGAGCGCGTAGATCACCGAATCCACGCCGTCGAGCACCCAGCCCGCGTACACCGCCCAGAAGCCCTTCACCTGCTCGCGCGTGAGCGGCGTGCGCCGCGGCTTCGCGCCGGCCGCCGGCGCGTCGATCGCCTTGAACATCTTCGTCTCCTTGCCGGCGGGGCCGGCTCTTGCGCCGCGTCCGGTCCGGAATGGCCGGCAGTCGGGCTCTTTTGTGAGACGAGTATAGAAACGCTATCGATCGCTGAAAAATATGATATTCATCTTGCTCGATCGGATTGGCTTATGGCTCGAATCGGGCGTGATTCGGGCTTGAATCGGGAGACGGCGGCGATGGACTTGAGACAGTTGCGCTATTTCGTGAAGGTCGTCGAATGCGGCAACGTCACGCACGCGAGCGAGGCGCTGCACGTCGCGCAGCCGGCGGTGAGCCAGCAGATGCGCAATCTCGAGCAGGATCTCGGGATGCAACTGCTCGAACGAAGCGTGCGCGGCGTCGCGCCGACCGCGGCGGGCCGCACGCTGTATCGGCACGCGCTCGAGTTGCTGCGCCAGGCCGACGGCACGCGCGAACTGCTGCGCCGCGACGCCGACACGCCGCAGGGCCGCGTGACCGTCGGCATGCCGTCGAGCACCGCGCGCGTGCTGGCCATTCCGCTCGCCCGCGCGGTGCGCGACCGCTATCCGGGCATCATGCTGGAGCTGATCGAAGCGCCGAGCGCCGACCTCGATACGCTGCTCGAACGCGCGCGGCTCGATCTCGCGATCGTCGTCGATGCGGTCGACACGCGCGGCATCGCGATTCACCGGTTGCTGACGGAAACGCTGTACCTGATCACGTGGCCCGGATTCCCGGTGCCGGACGCGCCCGTGCCGCTCGACGCGATCGCGCGGATGCCGCTCGTGCTGCCGAGCGCGCCGAACACGATCCGCAACCGCGTCGACTGGGCGATGCGCGAGGCCGGGCTGTCGTACGAGATCAGCTTCGAGGCGAGTTCGACCGGGCTGCTGTTCGCGGCCGTGATGGCGCAGCTCGGCGTGACGATCCTGCCGTGGACCGCCGCGCACGTCGAGATCGAGGAGCGCAAGCTCAAGCTGTCGACGGTCGCGCACCGGCTGTTCGCGCGCGACCTGTCGCTGTGCTGGCACGACACCGCGCTGGTCAGCAACGCGGTGCAGAAGGTGAAGGCCGAAATCGTCCGGCTGTTCGATACGCTCGGGCAGCGGCCGGAATGGGCGGCCGCCGGGCATTGACAATGGCCGCCGGCACCCCTTAACGTAGCGCCATCCTAACCATCACCGGTTCAGCTTAAGAGGTTGTCGGCCCGCTCGTGCTCGACACCTCTGCCTTCCTCGAAGGCCTGCTGCTTGGCGCCGGCCTGTTCACGTCGGTCGGTCCCAAGGACGCCTTCGTCATCAAGCGCTCGCTTTCGAGCCCTCACCTGCTCTCCATCGCCCTCGTCTGCGCGGGCAGCGACGCATTGCTGATCGTGCTCGGCGCGCACGGGCTGTCGGCATTGCTGTCGCGCCATGCCGCCGTGGTGGCGGCCGCGCTGTGGGCCGGTATCGCGTATCTCGCCGGCTACGGCCTGCTCGCGCTGCGCTCGGCGATCGTCGGACGGGAGCCTGAGCATGTAGATGGCTCACGCGTCGCTAGCGAACCCACGCGGTCGCGCACGCTGCTCGCGACCGCCGCGGTTTCGCTGCTCAATCCGTATGCATGGATCGATACGGTGCTGCTGCTCGGGACCGTGATCGTGAGCCACGCGCCGTCTGCCCGCGCGCCGTTTGCGATCGGCGCGATGACTGCGTCGCTGGCGTGGTTCCTGATGCTCGTCTATGGCGCACGCGCGTGCCGTGCGTGGTTCGCCCGTACGCTCGCGTGGCGCGTGCTTGACGGCTTCGTCGCGGTGATGATGCTCGGCTTCGCGGTGCGTTTCGCGATCGACGCGCTTTAGGCGTCAGCGGCCCGATGCCCGCACCGATTCCGATCTCGCGCGGAACGCGTCGTGCGCGTGGGTATGCAGCTCGAATCCAATGCCCGGCGCCTGCGGCACGCGTGCGTATCCCGCGTCGACGATTTCGCCATCGGCGAGTCCGCTGAACGGAAGGAATGCGAACGGGCTGACTTCCGCACCGCCGAGCCCGAGCGCCGCGACGACGTGCAGCGAGAACAGATGGCCCCCATGCGGCCAGAACGCGTCGCGCTGCCAGCCGCGCGACACGAAGTGATCGACGATCTGCAGATAGCCCGGCAACCCGTAGCTGTGCACGGGATCGAACACCAGCACGTCGCGGTCGGCACGCAGGCCGCCGTAGCGGTCGAGCAGCTTCGCTTCCGCGAGCGAAAACAGCGCTTCGCCTGCTGCGATCGGCGGTGCGTATCGCGTGGCGATGTCTGCCTGGAGCGGCAGGTCGAGCGGATCGCAGATGTCCTCGAACCACCAGAGGCCGAACGGCGCGAGCATGTTGGCCGCCTCGCGGGCGGTCGTCGCGTCGTACGTGTTCATCGCGTCGACCGCGAGATGCGAAGGGCCTGCGAGCTGTGCGGCAGCGGCTTCGATGCGGCGCCGGTCCTGCTCGAAATCCGCGCCGCCGATCTTGATCTTCGCGTGCGTGTAGCCGAGATCGACGATCCGGCGCATCTCGTCCGACAGGCGCGCGAGGTCGTCATGCGGGTAGCGGTAGCCGCCGCCCGCGTACACGCGCACGCGCGGCGCCGCCGTGCGTTGGAGGCGCTCGGCGAGCAAGCGATGCAGCGGCAGATCGGCGATCTTCGCGGCGGCGTCCCAGATCGCCATGTCCAGCGTGCCGACCGCAACGCAGCGCTCGCCGTGCCCGCCCGGCTTCTCGCTGGCCATCATCGCGCGCCAGGCGCGGAACGGGTCGAGGTTCGCGCCGGCTTCGTCGGCGAGCGTATCGGCGGCGGCGAGCAGACGCGGCGCGAACCGTTCGCGGATCAGGCCGCCCTGCGCGAAGCGGCCGATCGACGCGTAGCCGTAGCCCGTCACCGGGCGGCCGTCGCGCACGACGTCGGTGACGACCGCGACGACGCTCGTGGTCAGGCCGCCGGAGGCAATCGCCGGATCGGCATAGCGGGATACGGGAATCGCGCGTTCGTGGACCGCGGTGATACGCATGGTCGAGGCTCCGGAGGGGCGTCCGGCGCAGGCGGGAGGTTCGTGCGCTGCAGCGGAAACGGTGGGCGGATCGCTGCATCTTAGGGGTTTGCGCGACAGCGTGCAGGGCCGGCGGCGAGCGTTATCGCGTCGTCGTCAGCGCACAACCCGGCGTCGCATTCGTCACGGGTTGCGGTCGGATAGCGGGCGCGGGTGCGCGCGCCGAGCCTGTGAGCCCGCTCGGCGCACCGCTTCCCAACCGAGTCAAGTTGGGTCGAGCCGGAGTCCGCGGTTGCCGTCACGGTTTCGGGAACCGGGAAGATATGTGGCGCGTGGGTTGAGTCGAATCGACCGACCCGTCAGGCAAAGACGAAGTACTTGCGCACCGTCTCCACCACCTCCCACGTCCCCTTCATGCCGGGTTCGATCACGAACACGTCGCCAGCTTTCAAGTGCTGCGGCTCCTCGCCTTCCGGCGTGATGATGCAGTAGCCATCGAGGAAGTGGCAGTACTCCCATTTTTCGTAATTCACCTCGAACTTGCCCGGCGTGCAGATCCAGGTACCCATGATCTTGCTGCCGTCCTTCGAGACGTACGCGTTGAGGTTCACGGTGTGCGGATCGCCGCCAATGCGTTTCCACTTGGTCGCGTCAAGGACAGGCGTCGGGCAGGTTTTGCGCAGAACGGTGATGAAATCGGACATGTCGGCTCCAGACTAACGATCGTATGAGAGACCTGTCACGTTAGTTCGAAAGCTTTACCCGAGCTTGCATGCTTCCGACGCCGACTCGTCTATTTTCGACATGGGCTGGCGTGTAAGCGCGCCGCCATCGCGTTTGTAGTCGGGCCTCGGCACCGCAGCGCCGCTCTCGTTACTGCCGACTTGCTGGCGCGTAGCCGGCGCATCGCGCGGGTGCGTGCACCCCGAGCGCGAAGCCCGTTTGCCGGCTGCTTCAACGCATCACTTGTAACATCACGACCAAACCCTGTACAATCACCCGTTCTGCGGGCGTCGTATAATGGCCATTACCTCAGCTTCCCAAGCTGATGACGTGGGTTCGATTCCCATCGCCCGCTCCACCTTCCGGCTGCACAACAGCTTGCGCATGAGCCGCCTCGTCGAAGGCGGCTTTTTTTGTACCATGCGCCGAATCGCCCGGCAGCACTGCTGCGCAACGGGTCCTCGCCCGAACCGAGCCTTTCTCTGTACCGATGATGCACGACGATCCGAACGAAGCCGGCCTGCCGCCGCACGACGACGCCATTCCCGACGAAGCCGACCAAGCTGGCGAAGGCGCCGACGAAGTCAACCCGCTGCACCACCGCCGCATCCGCAGCTTCGTGACGCGTGCCGGCCGCGTGTCGACCGGCCAGCGCCGCGCGCTCGACGAATTCGGCCCGCGCTTCGTGGTCCCGTATGCGCCGGAGATGCCCGACTGGGACGCGATCTTCGGCCGCAGCGCGCCGCGCATCCTCGAGATCGGTTTCGGGATGGGCGCGTCGACCGCGGAAATCGCCGCGCACCGCCCGGGTGACGATTTCCTCGGCGTCGAGGTGCACGAGCCGGGCGTCGGCGCGCTGCTGAAGCTGATCGGCGAGCAGGGTCTGTCGAACATCCGCATCATCCAGCACGACGCGGTCGAGGTGCTCGAGCACATGATCGCGCCGGCAAGCCTCGACGGCGTGCATATCTTCTTCCCCGATCCGTGGCACAAGGCGCGTCACCACAAGCGCCGGCTGATCCAGCCGCCGCTCGTCGCGCATCTCGCGTCGCGCCTGAAGCCCGGCGCGTACCTGCACTGCGCGACTGACTGGCAGAACTACGCGGAGCAGATGCTGGAAGTGCTCGGCGCGGAACCGACGCTCGAAAACACGGCTGCCGACTACGCGCCGCGCCCGGACTACCGCCCGGTGACGAAATTCGAACGGCGCGGGCTGCGGCTCGGCCACGGCGTGTGGGACCTGGTGTTCCGCAAGCGAGCAGACTAAGCGCGCCCCCGCCCCGCGCAGAATAAAGAAAGCCCGACCGGCATCTCACGCCGGTCGGGCTTTTTTCATGGAGCGGCGCATCGCGCCGCTCGCCAACTTCACGCCCAGTTCAACCATCCGCTGTAACCGACCAACAACACGAACAACCCGAACGCGATCCGGTACCACGCAAATACCGTGAAATCGTGCGTCGCGACGTAGCGCAGCAGCCAGCGCACGCACACGAACGCGCTGACGAACGCCGCGACGAGCCCGAGCGCGAACAGCCCGAGCGAATCGACGGTGAACGCCTGCCAGTCCTTCACGGTTTCATAGAGCGTCGCGCCGAAGATGATCGGAATCGCGAGAAAGAACGAGAATTCGGTGGCCACGCGACGGTCGAGCCCGAACAGCATCCCGCCGATGATCGTCGAGCCCGAGCGCGACATACCGGGCACCAGCGCGAAGCACTGCGCGATCCCGACCTTGAGCGCGTCGAGCGGCGTCAGCGCATCGACCGACATCACGCGCGGCGGCTCGCTGCGTTCGCGCTGCCGCGCCTCGGCCCACAGGATGATCGCGCCGCCCACGACGAGCGCGAACGCGACGGGCACCGGCGAGAACAGCACGGCCTTGATCTTCTTCTCGAACAGGAGACCGAGCGCGATCGCGGGAATCGTCGCGATCACGACGTTCAGCGTGAAGCGTTGCGCATCGGGCCGGCTCGGCAGCCCGGACACGACGGACACGATCCGTTGCCGGTATTCCCAGCAGACCGCGAGGATCGCGCCGAACTGGATCACGACGTCGAACGTCTTCGCGTGCGAATCGTTGAAATTCAGGAAGCTGCCCGCGACGATCAGGTGACCGGTGCTCGACACCGGCAGGAATTCCGTCAGCCCCTCGACGACGCCGAGGATCAATGCCTTGCAGATCAGGATCCAGTCCATCCGTGGCCCAACTCCGAAATGGTCGAAAGAAAAGGCCACTCTTGCGCGCGCGGCCCGCCCGGCCGTGCGCGCCCCGTCGTCACTTTTCGACGATCGCCACGCGTATGCCGTTTGTAAGGATCGTAATTGTACCGGGTTCGTAGTTCACCCCGGCAAATTGCAGTTGTTCCGGCTTGAACGTGTAGATCGGGTAGTTGGTCAGCAACTGCGTCGCGAGCAGGCCGGCGGCGGCGCCGACCTGCTGCGCGTACATCTGCGCGTCGCCGTCGAGCACGAGGCTGTCGACGGCCGGCGCCTTCAGCACGACCGAGCGGCTCGGCGCGTCGTACGCGAGCTGGCCCGACACGGTGAACTTGCCGCTGACGGGCCCGCGCAGGAACGGGCTCGCGAAATTCGCGTCGAGCTGCACGGCGATGCGGTTCTGGTCGGGCAGCAGGTTGACGGCCGGGTTCGCGAGCGACACGTCGACGACCTGCGCGACCGTCTTCTGGTAAGGAAACTTGCGCGCGACGGCCTTCTGCACGTCGCCGCGCGAGAACGTGTAGTGATCGGGGATGAACGGGAACGTCGACGCGCACGCGGCAAGCGATACGCACACGCCGACGGCGCCTACAGCGGCAGCGAGAAAACGGCGCCGGCCGGGCGCGCGAGGGACGGTCATGCTGATTTCTCTCCTGAATGCGCCGGCCGCGTCGCGGCCTCGAGGCGCGTGAGCCACGCGAGCGCGTCGTCGCGCGACGCGCCGCACATGTCGGCGGACGGCTGCAGCCCGGAGCAGCACGCGGGGCGCTCGGGCCGGCCGAAGATCATGCAGCGCAGGTCGTCGCCGAGCTGCACGCAGCGCACGCCGGCCGGCTTGCCGTCGGGCATGCCCGGAATCGGGCTGGAAATCGACGGGGCGATGCAGCACGCGCCGCAGCCCTCGCGGCACGCGTGCGGCGGCGGGGTTTCGGCGGGCACCGGGCGGACAGGCATTTCGACGGACACTCGGCTCTCTCGACGAACAACGAAAAACGGTGCGGCAACCGGACGCGGCGTCCGGCAGCCCCACCCCGCATTGTGCCATCGCCGGCTGCGACGTTATTACACAATGCGGCCCGATCGCGCGTTCATATACTCGAAAGCATCTAAAAAAGCGCGAGACCGTCATGCATTCTGGTTCTGCCGACACGATGTTCCGTCCCGATTTGCTCACGAAATACGGCGCGAACGGGCCGCGCTATACGTCGTACCCGACCGCGCTGCAATTCCGCGACGATTTCGATCCGGCCGACTACGTCCGCGCGGCGGGCGACCCCGGCGCGTCGTCGAGCGACCTGTCGCTGTACTTCCACATCCCGTTCTGCAACACCGCGTGCTTCTACTGCGGCTGCAACAAGATCGCAACCAACAACCGCCGCCGCGCGCGCCCGTATCTCGACCAGCTCAAGCGCGAGATGGCACTGCAGGCCGCGCTGTTCGATCCGTCCCGCCCCGTCACGCAACTGCACTGGGGCGGCGGCACGCCGACCTTCCTGTCCGACGACGAAACGGCCGAGCTGATGGCGGCCACGCGCGAGCATTTCGCGCTCGCGCCGGACACCGACGCCGAGTTCTCGATCGAGATCGATCCGCGCACGGTCACGCCGGCGACGCTCGTCCACCTGCGCACGATCGGCTTCAACCGGCTGAGCCTCGGCGTGCAGGATTTCGACCCGGTCGTGCAGCAGGCGATCAACCGCATCCAGCCGCGTGCGATGACGGCGGACCTGCTCGCCGCCGCACGGGCGACGGGCTTCCATTCGGTCAGCGTCGACCTGATCTACGGGCTGCCGCACCAGACGGTCGCGGTGTTCGCGCGCACGCTCGAAACGATCATCGAACTCGCGCCCGATCGCCTGTCGGTGTTCGGCTACGCGCACATGCCGCACCTGTTCAAGATGCAGCGGCAGATCGACGATGCGGCGCTGCCGCCGCCGGAAACGCGCATCGCGCTGCTCGGCCTCGCGATCGACATGCTGACGTCGGCCGGCTACGTGTACATCGGTATGGACCACTTCGCGCGGCCGTCCGATGAGCTCGTGCGCGCGCAGCGCAACGGTACGCTGCAGCGCAATTTCCAGGGCTACAGCACGCGCGCGGATACCGACCTGATCGGCTTCGGCGTGTCGTCGATCGGCAAGGTCGGCGACGTCTATGCGCAGAATGCGAAGGACCTGCCCGCGTACGGCGCCGCGCTCGACGCGGGCCGGCTGCCGATCGCGCGCGGCGTGCGGCTCACGCCGGACGACCGGCTGCGCCGCGACGTGATCACGCAACTGATGTGCAACCTCGCACTGCCGTTCTCGCATGTCGAGGCCGCGCACGGCATCCGCTTCGCCGATCATTTCGCGCGCGAGCTCGATGCGCTGCGCCCGTTCGAGCGCGACGGGCTGCTGACGATCGCAGGCGACCGGCTGACGATCCATCCGGCCGGCCGGATGGTCGTGCGCAACATCGCGATGGCGTTCGACGCGTACCTCGGCCAGACGCCGCGGCAGCGCTACTCGCGCACGGTTTGAGGCCGGTTCGCACGGCAAGGGGCGGCCGCGGGCCGCACGCGGTCGGCCGGTTTGATAGAGTGTGAGGCTTACATCCGCTTCGCCAGCTCCCCCAAGATGCGCACCACCAAAGCGACCCACGCGGTCGAACGCCTGAAGACCCGCTCCGGCAACCCGCACTTCGCGGCCGTCGCGATGGCGGGCGGCCTGTTCTATCTCGTCGACCGCTCGGGCGGCACCGCCGAGAAGCGCTGCGAGCCGCTGCCGCTCGACGAATTCGTCAAGTTCGTCGACGAATTCGGCCCCCAAAAACCGCGCAAGGCGAGCAAGCTCGACCTTGCGTTCGAGGCGCAGATCAAGAAGAGCAAGGGGTAAAGGTCTGTTGCAGGCCGCCTGAAGGCTTGCCGGCCGTGCCGTTTGGTACAATCACGAAGTTTCTCTATCCCCGCTGATGGCCGACCAGGCTGCGTGACCACACCATGAATATCGAAAACGCGCGTTTCAACATGATCGAACAGCAGATCCGTCCGTGGGACGTGCTGGATCTGGATGTCCTGGGCCTGCTGTCGATCGTCAAGCGTGAAAACTACGTGCCGGCCGAATACCGCGATCTCGCGTTCGCCGATCTCGAACTGCCGCTGCCCGGCGGCGCCAGCAAGATGCTGTTCCCGCGCGTCGAAGCGCGCGTGCTGCAGGAACTGACGGTCAAGAAGCACGAAAACGTGCTCGTGATCGGCGCGGGCTCGGGCTACCTGGCCGCACTGTTCGCGCATCGCGCGCAGCACGTGACGGCCGTCGAGATCGATCCGACGATCGCGAAGTTCGCGGAAGACAACCTGCGCAACGACGGCGTGACCAACGCCGAAGTCGTGCTCGGCGACGGTTCGCGCGGCTGGGCCGCGAAGGCGCCGTACGACGTGATCTGCGTCGCGGGCGGCCTGCCGGTCGTGCCGCAGGAAATGCTCGAGCAGCTGAAGATCGGCGGCCGCCTGTCGGCGTTCGTCGGCGGCCGTCCGGTGATGAAGGCGCAGATCATCACCCGCATCGACGACAAGCAGTACCGCGTCGCCGACGTGTTCGAAACGTACATCGACCACTTGGTCAACGCGATCGAGCCGTCGCGCTTCAAGTTCTGAGCGGCGGAGCCTCCATGCAGATCCTGACGCCCGCGATGCTCGCGGAATGGCTCGGCGACACAGCGCGCCCCGCGCCGGTCGTGCTCGACGTGCGCGAGCCGTGGGAAATCGCGACCGCGCAGATCGCCGGCAGCGTGGCGATTCCGATGCAGCAGATTCCCGCGCGCAGCGAAGAGCTCGACGACGAAGCGGAAATCGTCTGCGTGTGCCATCACGGGATGCGCAGCGCGCAGGTCGCGATGTTCCTCGAATCGCGCGGCTTCACGAAGCTGTACAACCTGCAGGGCGGCATCGACGCGTGGTCGCGCGACGTCGATCCGTCCGTGCCGCGCTACTGATCGATCCTTCCGGCGGCGCATCATGCGTCGCCGCGCCGCCCGGCCCTGCCGCCGGCCGCACCGATCCGCCGAACGGGCGCGCACCGCGCGCCCGTTTTTTCTTTTCCCTCCCTGTTCCGTCATTTCCCGCGTTTCGACGCCGCAGCGCCGTCGTGCACCATTTGCGCCCGTGCGTCTGCACCGCAACGGACCGCGCATGCTGCACGGCGCGTCATCCGCACCGCCCCGATGCCCGACGATGGCCCGCGCAGGCACGCCGGGCGTGCATCCGCGCGACTGGCACATGCCTTGCGTTACACGATGGCCGGCACCGCCACGGCGCACGCGCATCCAACACGACAAGGGGATCTCGATGAAACGTCGCAGTCTGTTGAAGTTCGGTTCGATGGCCGGCGCGCTCGCGCTGGCGGGCAAGAGCCCGTTCGCGCACGCGGCCGACGCGGGCACCGGCCCGATCAAGGTCGGCGTCCTGCATTCGCTGTCGGGCACGATGGCGATCTCGGAGACGTCGCTGAAGGACACCGCGCTGATGACGATCGCCGACATCAACAAGAGCGGCGGCGTGCTGGGCCGCAAGATCGAACCGGTGGTGGTCGATCCCGCGTCGAACTGGCCGCTGTTCGCCGAGAAGGCGCGCCAGTTGCTCACGCAGGACAAGGTCGCGTGCGTGTTCGGCTGCTGGACGTCGGTGTCGCGCAAGTCCGTGCTGCCGGTGTTCGAGGAGCTGAACGGGCTGCTCTACTACCCGGTGCAGTATGAAGGCGAGGAAATGTCGCGCAACGTGTTCTACACGGGCGCCGCGCCGAACCAGCAGGCGATTCCGGCCGTCGAGTACCTGATGAGCGCGGAAGGCGGCGGCGCGAAGCGCTTCTTCCTGCTCGGCACCGACTACGTGTATCCGCGCACGACCAACAAGATCCTGCGCGCGTTCCTGAAATCGAAGGGCGTGAAGGACGCCGACATTCAGGAGGTCTACACGCCGTTCGGCCACAGCGATTACCAGACCATCGTCGCGAACATCAAGACCTTCTCGCAGGGCGGCAAGACGACCGTGGTCTCGACGATCAACGGCGACTCGAACGTGCCGTTCTACAAGGAGCTCGGCAACCAGGGGATCAAGGCGACCGACGTGCCGGTCGTCGCGTTCTCGGTCGGCGAGGAAGAACTGCGCGGCATCGATACGAAGCCGCTCGTCGGCCACCTCGCCGCGTGGAACTACTTCATGTCGGTGAAGAACCCGACCAACACGAAGTTCAAGGACCAGTTCGCCGCGTGGGTGAAGGCGAACAACCTGCCGGGCGGCGCGAAGCGCGTGACCAACGATCCGATGGAAGCGACCTACGTCGGCATCCACATGTGGAAGCAGGCCGTCGAGAAGGCGAAGAGCACCGACGTCGACAAGGTGCGCGTCGCGATGATCGGCCAGACGGTCGCCGCGCCGTCGGGCTTCACGCTCGCGATGGACGGCAACCATCACCTGCACAAGCCGGTGATGATCGGCGAGATCCGCGGCGACGGGCAGTTCAACGTCGTGTGGAAGACCAAGACGGCCGTGCGTGCGCAGCCGTGGAGCCCGTTCATCGCGGGCAACCAGGGCAAGCCGGACGTCGTCAGCTCGATTCCGGCGTTCCTGCGCCGGCAGCGGGCGGCGCTGGCCTGACGCCGTGCGGCACGTCGCGCTTCGTGTGCGACGTGCCGCACGCACGCTCGCCCGCTGCCGATGTGCCGGCCGCGCTTGCCGTGACCCATCGCCCGCGCCGGCGCCACGCCGCACCGCTCCCCTTTCCCACGCCCGACAGGATTCCCCGATGCCTACACGCCTTCGCCGAGCCGCCCGCGCGATCGTGGCATGCGCCGCCCTCGCGGGCTTGCTGCCGCACGCCGCGTTCGCGCTGACGGCAGCCGACACCGCCGCGCTCGCCGGCGACGACTTCGACGCGAAGACGGCCGCGATCGAACGGCTCGCCGCCGACACCGATCCGCGTGCCGTTGCGGTGCTCAACGCGCTGTCGAGCGGCGATGCGCTCGCGACCGGCGACGGCCACCTGCTGATCCAGTCCGGCGACACCGCGCACGACGCGCTCACGCAGGCCGCGACGCCGGCCGGCGACGCGCAGCCGGTGATGCTGAACAACCTGCTGCGCACGAAGATCACCGGCGCGCTGTCGGGCCTCGCGCTCGCGTCGCCCGACGTGGCCGCGCGGCGCGACGCGATCGACGCGCTGCTGAAGTCGCCCGACCCGGCGCTCAAGCCGATGATCGACCGCGCCCGCGCAAAGGAAACCGATCCGGCGCTGAAACGCCGCCTCGATGCGCTGTGGGCGATCGCCGCGCTGCACGATCCCGATCCGGCGAAGCGTCTCGAAGCCGTGCAAGTGGTGGCCGCGCGCAGCGACCTCGACATGATCGAACAGCTGCGCCCGCTCGTCGCGAAAAACGCGGACGGCAGCTACGCGGAACCCGACGCACGCGTGCGCGACGCCGCGCAACACGGGCTCGATACGTTGCACGCGCTGCAGCGCCGCGGCGAAATCGTCGGCACGTTGTTCGCGGGCCTGTCGCTCGGCAGCGTGCTGCTGCTCGCCGCGCTCGGCCTCGCGATCACGTACGGGCTGATCGGCGTGATCAACATGGCGCACGGCGAATTCCTGATGATCGGTGCGTACGCAACCTATGTCGTGCAGACGCTGATCCAGCGCTACGCGCCCGGCGCATTCGACTGGTATCCGCTCGTCGCCGTGCCGGTGTCGTTCGCGGTGGCCGCGCTCGTTGGCATCGTGCTCGAACGGCTCGTGCTGCGGCACCTGTACGGCCGCCCGCTCGAAACGCTGCTCGCGACCTTCGGCGTGAGCCTGATCCTGATCCAGGCCACGCGCATGCTGTTCGGCGCGCAGAACGTGCAGGTCGTGAACCCGTCGTGGATGAGCGGCGGCGTGACGGTGATGCAGAACCTGATCCTGCCGTACAACCGGCTCGCGATCCTCGCGTTCGCGCTCGCGGTGGTGTTCGTCGCGTGGGCCGTGCTGACGAAGACGCGGCTCGGCCTGTTCGTGCGTGCAGTCACGCAGAACCGCCGGATGGCCGCCTGCGTCGGCGTGAAGACCGCCCGCGTCGACGCGTATGCGTTCGCATTCGGTGCGGGCATCGCGGGCCTCGGCGGCTGCGCGCTGTCGCAGATCGGCAACGTGGGCCCCGATCTCGGCCAGAACTACATCATCGATTCGTTCATGGCCGTCGTGCTCGGTGGCGTCGGCCAGATCGCCGGCACGGTGCTCGGCGGCTTCGGGCTCGGCCTCGCGAGCAAGGCGATCGAACCGTTCTGGGGCGCTGTGCTCGCGAAGATCGCGGTGCTCGTGATGATCGTGCTGTTCATCCAGAAACGCCCGCAGGGGATGTTCGCCTCGAAGGGCCGCAGCGCGGAGGCTTGACGTGACTTCATACACCGATTCGATGTCGAACCCGGTCGCCGACGCGTCGAAGCCCGCTGCCGCCGCGCGCGCGGCGGACGGCTTCGCGCTCGGCCTGCCGCCCCGCCCCGCGCTGCTGTCGCGCCGCGCGTGGCTCGCGCTCGTCGCGCTGTGCGTGGCGATCGGCATCGGCGTGCCGCTCGCCGCGCTGGTTGCGCCCGAAGCCAGCGCGTTCCATCTGTCCGCGTACACGATGACGCTCGCGGGCAAGCTGATGTGCTATGCGATCGCCGCGCTCGCGCTCGATCTCGTGTGGGGCTACTGCGGCATCCTGAGCCTCGGTCACGGCCTGTTCTTCGCGCTCGGCGGCTATGCGATCGGCATGTACCTGATGCGCGAGATCGGCCGCGACGGCAAGTACGGCAGCGACCTGCCCGACTTCATGGTGTTTCTCGACTGGCACCAGTTGCCGTGGTACTGGAGCGGCACGCAGCATCTCGCGTGGGCGCTCGCGCTGGTCGTGCTCGTGCCGGCCGTGCTCGCTTGGGTGTTCGGCTTCTTCACGTTCCGCTCGCGCGTGAAGGGCGTGTACCTGTCGATCATCACGCAGGCCATGACGTTCGCCGCGATGCTGCTGTTCTATCGCAACGAGACGGGCTTCGGCGGCAACAACGGCTTCACCGATTTCAAGCGCATCGCCGGCTTCGCGATCACGTCGCCGGGCACGCGCACGGTGCTGTTGCTGCTGACGTTCGCGACCCTCGTGCTCGCGTTCATCGCCGCGCGCGCGATCGTCACGAGCAAGCTCGGGCGCGTGGTGACCGCGGTGCGCGACGGCGAGACGCGGCTGATGTTCCTCGGCTACAGCCCGCTCGCGTACAAGCTGTTCGTGTGGACCGTGTCGGCCGTGCTGTGCGGCATCGCAGGCGCGCTGTACGTGCCGCAGGTCGGCATCATCAATCCCGGCGAGATGTCGCCCGGCAACTCGATCGAAATGGCGATCTGGGTCGCGGTGGGCGGGCGCGGCACGCTGATCGGGCCGATCGTCGGCGCGTTCGCGGTGAACGGCGCGAAGAGTTTCTTCACCGCGTACTTCGCCGAATACTGGCTGTTCTTCCTCGGCCTGATCTTCGTGCTCGTGCCGCTCCTGCTGCCGCGCGGGATCATGGGCCTCGTCGAAACCGTGCTCGCGAAGGGGAAACGCGCATGAACGGAACGGCTCTCTACCAGTTCACGCCGCCGCCCGAAGACGAGTTGCTCGCCGTCAGCGGCAGCGCGTCGATGGGGCGCGTCGTGCCGGACGGCATCGATACGTCGCACGGCACGATCCTCTATCTCGAGGATATCGAGGTGAGCTTCGACGGCTTTCGCGCGCTGAAGAAGCTGTCGCTCGCGATCGACGCGGGCGAGCTGCGCTGCGTGATCGGCCCGAACGGCGCGGGCAAGACGACGATGATGGACGTCATCACCGGCAAGACGCGGCCCGATGCGGGCAAGGTGTTTCTGGGCCAGACGATCGACCTCGCGCGGATGAACGAGCCCGAGATCGCGCGGGCGGGCATCGGCCGCAAGTTCCAGAAGCCGACCGTGTTCGAACAGCATCCGGTGTGGGAAAACCTCGAACTCGCGATGCAGACCGACAAGGGCTGGCTCGCGTCGCTGCGCGCGCGGCTCGACCGCACCGCGCAGGGAAAGATCGAGGAAACGCTCGCGCTGATCGGCCTCGAAAGCCACGCGTATCGCGCGGCCGGCGAGCTGTCGCACGGGCAGAAGCAGCGGCTCGAAATCGGCATGCTGCTGATGCAGCGCCCCGCGCTGCTGCTGCTCGACGAGCCGGCGGCCGGGATGACCGACCACGAGACGATGGAACTCGCCGAGCTGCTGAACACGCTGCGCGGCACCTGCTCGATGATGGTCGTCGAGCACGACATGGAGTTCGTCGCGGCGCTCGCGGGCGACACGGGCCGCGTGACGGTGATGGCCGAAGGCGCGGTGCTCGCGCACGGCACGCTCGACCAGGTCAAGCGCGACGACGCGGTGATCGAGTCTTACCTCGGACGATGATGCGATGCTGAAAATCGAAGCGCTGAACCAGTACTACGGCGGCAGCCATATCCTGCGCAACGTGAACCTCGCCGCCGACGACGGCAAGCTGACCGTGCTGCTCGGCCGCAACGGCGTCGGCAAGAGCACGCTGCTGCGCTGCCTGATGGGCGTCGTCGCCGCGAAAAGCGGCAGCGTGTCGTGGCGCGGCGCCGCGCTCGGTGCACTGCCGCCGTATGCGCGCGTCGCGGCCGGGCTCGCGTACGTGCCGCAGGGCCGCGACGTCTTTCCACGGCTCACCGTCGAGGAAAACCTGCTCGTCGGCGCGGCGAGCCGCAAGGCGCCATCGAAGGTACCCGACCGCATCTACGACCTGTTCCCGGTGCTGAAGGACATGCGCGCGCGGCGCGGCGGCGACCTGTCGGGCGGCCAGCAGCAGCAGCTCGCGATCGGCCGTGCGCTGATGAGCGAGCCGCAGTTGTTGATCCTCGACGAGCCGACCGAGGGCATCCAGCCGTCGATCATCCAGGACATCGGCCGCACGCTGCGCCAGCTCGTCGACGAATCGAACATGACCGTGCTGCTCGTCGAACAGTATTACGATTTCGCGCGATCGATCGCCGATCGCTACTGGGTGATGAGCCGCGGTGAGATCGTCGCGGGGGGTGATGCGCGGGACATGGAAACGAACGGCGTGCGCGAACTGATCGCGGTGTGATGGACACCGCCTGGCCATCCTGCTGCCGGCAATCAGGTCTTTTTATACGGACCCTTATTATTCGAGCGTTGTATATTTTCGAATTATCAAATAATCCGGCCATTTCTCGCATGCACTCAACGTGTCAGCCGGATCATGTCCTTCCCGAGGCGTGGCTCGAGGCGTGACGGGATCCGATGAATCTGGCGCGATAGCGTTACAAAATTGCAGATAATCAAACATACTCTATATATACTGCAATCAAACAACGCCCTGATCACGCCACGATGAGCAACAAAACAGTCCAGCGGTTGATGCAGGAGACCCTGCGCGGTTACCCCATCGATTCAGAAATGCTTCGAAACATGGGCGTGAGCGCGGCTTTGGCGTCACATATGGTCAAGTCCGGCTGGCTGCAACGCCTTTCGAAAGGTACCTACCTGCTGACCGGCGACACGCCCTCTCGGGACGGCATCATCGCGCATCTTGGCCGACGCGTCCCCGGCATCCACGTCGGCGGCAAAACAGCCCTCGCCTGGCAAGGCGTTCGCCACAACATCGCATTCAAAGAGAAAGTCATTCTCTGGGGCCCGAGACCCTATCGCATCCCCTCATGGGTCGCGGAGCACATGCACTACACGTACCAGACCACTGCGTTGTTCGACGAATCGTTGCCCTATTCGTTCGGGCTGACGCAGCTTCCCGCCGGGGGACCCGACGTGCTTGTTTCCGTGCCGGAGCGAGCCATACTGGAGCTTGCAAGCGACATCGGAAAGGGACAGTCATTAGAGGAAGCATCCAACTTGGTGATCGGATTGCGCAACCTGCGCGTCAAAACGCTGGACGTACTTCTACATCACTGTACGAGCGTGAAGGTGGTACGACTGGTGCGGGACCTTGGACAAGGTGCGGATTTTCCGTGGGCACGAGAACTCCAGAAGCACGTCAACCGTCTCGGCGAAGGCACGCGATGGTCGAACAAGATGAAAAACGGCAAGCGACTCACACTCAAACCGTGATGAACCAGACCTACGTAGACACCGTCCGGCTGATGCTCTCGATTGCACCGATCGTCTTCGACACGCCGCGCTTCGCGATGAAGGGCGGTACCGCACTCAACCTCTTTCTCCATGACATGCCACGTCTGTCGGTCGATATCGATGTCGTGTTCACCGATCGAGGCCTGAACCGCGAAGAAGCGCTCGATGCGATCGACCAGGAGCTGGATCGAACCCGGAAGCAAATCGAGGCCGAGGGACATGCGACGGAGTTCTCGGCTGCCTCCTCATCCGGGAAAGCGAAGGGCGACGACGTGAAGCTCGTCGTCATTTCCGGCGCGACCGCCGTCAAGGTCGAGGTCAACTACATATTCCGGGGCACGTTACTCGACCCCGTCCGGCGCCTCCTCACGAAGCAAGCCGAGGACACATTCAGCACCAGCATCGAAGTCCCGACGCTTCACGACGCGGAGCTCTATGGCAGCAAGCTGGTGGCCGCATTGGACCGCCAGCATCCGCGCGATCTTTTCGACGTGATGCATATGTATGCGCACCACGGGTTGCGCCCGGATATCGTGGATGCGTTCGTGGGCTATCTGTCCGGGCATAACAGGCCGATTCACGAAGTGTTGTTTGGACCGAAGCACTCGATGGCAGAGGCCTATGACTCCGATTTCGTCGGCATGACGGTCGAGCCCGTCGACCTGGCGGTGCTCGAAACAACTCAAGAACGGCTCCATCGGGAACTACCCGCATCGCTCACGGAGAATCATCGTCGATTCCTGATATCGCTGGTCCGGGCCGAGCCGGACTGGTCCTTGATGCCATACGCGCATCTGCGCGAGTTGCCGGCCCTGAGATGGAAGCTCATCAACCTCGAGAATCTCAAAAAGAAAAAGCCGGAGGTGTTCGCACAGCAGGAGTCGGCGCTCCGCGAGAAATTCGCCGCGCTGGACAGCGAACACGCGTCAGCCGACACGGAGACCGACACCATGCCACCGAGCCAGGCATAAACGCGCCAGCAGCGTGCCACCATTCTCGTGTCGCTCGGGCCCGTCGCACTGCTCTGACGCTCCACGGCACGGCGCGCCATCGGACATGTACGGCCATGCTTGTCACGCAGAAGATTGGGGATTCGACCCAACCCGGCGCTTTCAACGAACGCCGCATCTGCATTATTGTTCCGGTAGCATCCACGTTCTTCGCACCCGCTTCCTCGTTTCCCGTTCGCCGCCGATGTCCGCTCCCGATTCGCATGCCCCGCTGTCCCGGCCCGCCGTCGCCAAGTCGTGGCGCGGCCGCCTCGAACTCGGCTTCGAGCGGCACGGCGCGCGCACGACGCTCGCGCACCGGCTGCACGACGGCCCGCTGCGCGTGCAGCGGCCGCTGTACCCGGAAGGCGACGCGATCTGCCATGCGGTGATCGTCCATCCGCCGGGCGGCGTCGCGGGCGGCGACCGGCTCGACATCGACATCGCGCTCGGCGACGGCACGCACGCGGTACTGACGACGCCCGGCGCGACCAAGTGGTACAAGTCGAACGGTCTCGATGCGACGCAGCGCATCGGCATCACGGTCGGCGCGCACGCGAAGCTCGACTGGCTGCCGCAGAAC